>QHYO01000374.1 GCA_003224135.1 Acidobacteriota bacterium
AAAGCCGAACTTGGGAATCCAACGCGCAACGAGCAACCCGGCAAACCTGACGCCAAGCTGAGCGATCGCGGCTTTGGCACCGAGCTGCGTACCGATCCCGTCTTTCTTGGTCTGCAAAAGACGCGTCTCGTTGACCCTGTGATGTCGCTGCCCGGCACGAACGATCATCCCGGCGATTATCGCGCCAGCGGATGCTCGGCGTGCCACGTCATTTACGCCAACGATCGCGATCCCGCGCACTCCGGGGCTTATTCTGTGTTTGGACACTCCGGTACGAGCGCGACGTCCGATCCGACAATCGACAAGACGCAGCCGGGACATCCGATCAAGCACGCATTCACGCGTTCGATTCCTTCAAGCCAGTGCATGGTGTGCCACATGCACCCCGGCACGAACATGCTTACCACCTATTTCGGCGTGACCTGGTGGGACAACGAGATCGACGGCGAGAAGATGTATCCCGCGAGACAGAAAAATCCTAGCGAAGCAGAACGCTACCAGGCAGCAGTACGCAATCCCGAGGCTGCAGCTGCACGTGGACTTTGGAGTGATGAAAAATTCCTCGAGCAAACCGGCACACCTGAATTCAACAAACAGCTTAAGACTACGCAGTTCGCCGATTTTCATGGCCACGGCTGGGTGTATCGCGGCGTCTACGCGCACGACCGGAAAGGTAACTGGCTCGACAGAGACGGCAAGCAAATCGCGTTTGACGATCCCGAACGTTTCGGGAAGGCCGTTCATCTTGCCGACATTCACCTCGAGAAGGGAATGCAATGCACGGATTGCCACTTTGGCCAGGACAATCACGGAAACGGAAAAATCTATGGCGAGCCACGCGCCGCCGTTGAAATTGATTGCGTCGACTGCCACGGCACCATCGGTGCGCGTGCGAGCCTCGTCGCTTCTGGTCCTGCCGCGCCTGCAGGTGGACGCCGTCTCGAAACTCTGCGCACCCCCTGGGGATTACGGCGCTTTGAATGGCGTGCCGACACACTCATGCAGCGTTCCATGAACGAACCGAACAGGGAATGGGAAGTCGTTCAGACGCGCGACACTGTTACGCCTGGTAATGTTCATTTCAGTCCGAACTCTTATCGCGCCAAGTTAATGGGCAAGTCCGGCGAAATTCTCACCGCCTTCCCAAACGATGAGATGATGCTCGCCCACGCCAATAATTCGATGACTTGTTACGCGTGCCACAGCTCATGGACGCCCACGTGTTTCGGCTGCCATCTTCAGATGACCGCCAATGTGAAGCGTCCGATGCTGCACAATGAGGGCATCACCACCCGCAATTACACCAGCTACAATTTTCAAGTTCTTCGCGACGATGTCTACATGCTCGCAGTGGACGGAACCGTCACCGGCCACCGCATCGCGCCCGCACGTTCTTCATGCGCAGTCTTGGTTAGTTCGCAAAATGCAAATCGTGAATGGCTCTACTACCAGCAGCAAACCATTTCGACGCCGGGCTTGTCTGGCCAGGCATTCAGCACGTTCGTTCCTCACACCGTTCGCGCCAAAGAAACAAAGCAGTGCAGTGATTGCCACGTCTCCGCTGTCAACGATAACAACGCCTGGATGGCGCAGCTTCTGCTTCAAGGCACGAATTTTATGAATTTCATGGGCCGCTATATTTACGTGGCCACTGGCGAGCATGGACTCGAAGCCGTGGCGGTCGCCGAACATGACGAGCCCAATGCAATTTACGGCAGCGATCTCCAGCGCATCGCGTATCCCGACAACTACAAGAAATTCGTGGCGCGTCATCGCGAACTCCCTGCTTCTCACGAGCACCCGGGAACCGTCTTTGATGTTCAGGCGCGCGGAGAATATGCATATGCCGCGCAGGGAAAAGGCGGCTTCCGCGTTTTTGACATCGCGAACATCGACAACAAGGGTTTTTCCGAACGCATGACCACTGCGCCAGTTTCTCCGATTGGCCAAAAATTCTATGTGCCAACAAGAGATGCCGTTGCAGTAGGGACACCGACGACGCTCGGTGTCGATCCTCTTCGTGCCCAACTTCCCGAAAACGAAGAACAACCGGTCCCCCAGCTCTACGGTTTTCTTTATGTGGCTGACAGGGAAGAGGGCCTGGTGGTCATCGGCAACCCTGATTCGAAGGCGAAGAGTCCTGGCGTCGGAACTCTCCTCGATGGAAATCCCGCGAATAATTTTCTGCATCGCGCACTTGCATTCAATCCTAATGGGATTCTGACAGGCGCACGCCGAATCACGATCGCGGGGAATTTTGCCTACATCCTGACCACTCATAATCTGGTCGTCGTCGATCTGCAAAATCCCCTTGCGCCAAAAGTCACCGCGACCCTCGGATCGCCTGCACTCGACGATCCTCGCGGGATCGCCGTGCAATTCCGTTACGCGTTTGTCGTCGATCGATTCGGAGTGAAGGTGCTCGACGTAACCGAGCTCGCGCATCCTAGGTTCGTCGTGAACGCCAAAATTACTTTGGATGACGCCCGCAATATCTACGTCGCGCGAACCTACGCCTATGTTGCCGCTGGCAAAACCGGAGTCGCCATTGTTGACGTCGAAAATCCCGAAGCGCCACGCCTCGATCAAATCTTCAATGCGAACAGCCAGCTCAATGACGTGAACGACGTAAAGATTGGCATGGTTGACGCCAGCGCTTTCGCATTTGTGGCCGACGGGAGAAACGGGCTTCGCGTTCTGCAAATCGTTTCGCCTTGGGATGATCCCGCGCACTTTTCGGGCTTCAGTCCGCGCCCAACTCCCAAATTAATCGCCACCGCAAGAACGAAAGGCTCTGCGCTCGCGATTTCTAAGGGCATCGATCGCGACCGTGCGGTCGACGAATCGGGCAATCAGATTTCCGTGTTCGGCCGCCGCGGTGCGCGCCCTCTAAATCTCGCCGAATCGCAAGCCCTTTACCTGCGGAAGGGGCAACTGTACACAGTAATGGACGAACCGGGTAAGCCTCCGGCATTCAACAATTGGGACTCAGGCGGTCGCACTCTATGGCAAGCGTGGCTGGCGAAAGTGGGAAGCTGGTTTGTCTTGTCGCGAGCAGTGCAAAAATAATTCGCTTTGTATTCGCCTTGTACGTTCGTACAGGTTTCGCCCTGCTCACGCCTGGCGTCAGCGTTAAAGTCCCTAAATTCTTTCGTTTTAACCTTTTACCTGTACGATGCATCCAACCAGTATTCAACAATCGTTTACGTTTCTGTGCATAGCACCCATCAAAATTATTCGTGAGGCGCCAGGCCGTGAACACAGTTAAGGTGTAAACAGCGGGGGCGAACAGCCGCAATGAGCGGCACAAGGTCCCAATTGGTGGACCGAATGAAAGGGGTAGTAAATATGGTGCAGCAGTATCTTCTGGCTAGCGATTTTGACCAGACACTCAGTTTCAACGATTCCGGAGTCGTGCTTGCCGAACTTATCGGCGTCCATGGCTTCCATGACAAAGTCCGCGGCCTGGCGCAAATTAACCTGGTTCAGCAGGGTGCGGAGCTCTCCTATTTGATCCTGCATGATCCGGAGTTCCGCCGTGTTCGGCGCGAACATCTGGTGGAGGCTGGCAAACTAATCCGCTTGAAGCATGACGTAAAGCTGTTCGCGAGAACGCTAGACACGCTCGCGGACGGTTACAAATTCGACTTCCACGTAATCTCCGCCGCGCCGCAGGAAATTATTCAGTCGGCGCTCGAAGACATCGTGCCACCCGAAAATATTCACGGCACCAAGTTTTACTACGAGCCGGACAACGGTGAAGTGAAGGCGTTCGTTCGCGCATCGGCCGGTTGGGGCAAGGTTACTGTGCTCGAAGAGATTCGCGCGCAGCTTGGCATCAGCCACGACCACATCGTGTACGTGGGTGACGGCAGCTCCGACTTGCCGGTGATGATGCACGTCAATCAATACGACGGGTTGACCATCGCCGTAAGCGAAGCTGAATATATCACGCGCATCGCGCGGCGCACCGTGCTGAGCGACAACGCGATGAGCGTTCTCGTCCCCGTACTGGAAGAAGTTTTGCGCTGGGATTCTTCAAAAATCCGCCGCTACTTCGCCACGCAGGGATTGATGTTGCGCGAGTGGGGCAAAACACGCACTGATCTTCTTACCATTGAGGAGTCGCCGGAAGTCCCACCTGTTGACGAGGCTGCGCCTGTTCAGGCGCCCATCACTACGCACTGACTAACTGTCCTTGAAACTTCGGGCACGGCTACGCCTCACAAAGTGGAGACGGCAGTGCCCGTTGTGTTTCTGCCACGCCGTTGTATTTCTGCTACGACGTGGCATACGCTTTAGTCTGCATTTTTTGCGGCGCTAGTTTATTTTTGATGGCGCTGAATAACCATGGCGGAGACTGACTACAAATCTTTGGCAGTCCCTTGAGAGGATTTCGATGGCGAAAAAGAAGATTTTGATGCTGGCGGGCGATTACGTCGAGGACTACGAAATCGTCGTGCCATTCCATGCGCTGCAGATGGTTGGCCACACCGTGCACGCCGTCTGCCCCGGAAAAAAATCTGGCGAGTACGTGCCTACTTCAATCCACGATTTTGAAGGCGATCAAACCTATACCGAAAAGCGCGGCCACAATTTTTCGCTGAACGCCACCTTTGATCAGGTAAAGCCTGAAGATTATGACGCGCTTATCATTCCCGGCGGTCGCGCGCCGGAATATATTCGCATGAATGCTCGCGTGCTCGAAATCGTGCGCTACTTCATGAAGGAGAACAGGCCGGTCGCGGCAATCTGTCACGCAGCGCAAGTACTTGCCGCTGCCGGGGTGCTCAAAGGGAGGAAATGCAGCTGCTATCCCGCCACCAGCCCGGATGTGACTCTCGCCGGTGGCACATTCGTGGACGTCGCGATGACCGAAGCCGTAGTGGACGGCAACCTTGTCAGTGGGCCAGCATGGCCGGCGCTCCAGGCATGGTTAGCCAAATTCCTAACCGTGCTTGGCACAAAAATCGAGCCGTAGCTGCGCCCCACCTTAAATTGTTGCATCTCTGGCCGTGCCTACCCGATCTTCATGTGGATTTCGGTTCCGCCCTTTTCGTAACGAACCTCGTCCATAAGTTGGTTGATCATAAAAATTC
>QHYO01000375.1 GCA_003224135.1 Acidobacteriota bacterium
GGGGATTGCGGATGACTTGATTCCATACGACCGACACGGCGAACACAAAGGCGTTGGCGGGAAAGAGAAGTTAGCTGATGTGCTAAGGTCAAAAAAGTTTGCTACTGCATTGTTGTTGCAGAATGCGTTTGATGCCGCGTGGATCGCGTGGCGCGCAGGGATTCCGGAGAGAATTGGCTACAATCGTGATGCCCGTGGATTTCTGCTGACGAAGCCGATTCGCGTGCCTAGAGCGGGTGAGATTCCGGCGCATGAGAAGTATTACTACCTTGAGTTATTGAAACGTGCGGGATGGATTGATGCGGTGCCAGAGATCCCAGAAATCTCCCTGTACGTGTCGGAGGAAGAGTCGCGTCAAGCCGAAGCGAAATTGCAGACCTTCGGTTCGCAGGTGGACGCTGTTCGGATTGCCGTGGGGGCGGGAGCTTCGTATGGTTCTGCAAAGTGCTGGCCGCCGGAGCGGTTTGCAAAGGCGATCAACCAACTGCTGAAGGAACGAAAGGCGGAAGTGATTTTGTTTGGAACGCCTGCGGAAGCTGGAGTTTCTGCTGCGATTCGGGCGGGACTCGATCAACCGGCGCTGGATTTAACAGGAGCGACTCAGATCGCGGAATTGCCTGCACTGCTCTCGCGCTGCACTGCGTTCTTGGGAAATGATTCAGGAGCGATGCATGTGGCGGCTGCTGTTGGGTTGCCGGTGGTGGCGGTGTTTGGGCCGACCGATCCTGAGGGAACGGCGCCGGTGACGCCGCGTTGCACAATCGTTCAGGAAAAACCGTACTGTAGTCCCTGTTTTTTGCGGCGATGCCCGACAGATCACCGTTGCATGACGGCGATTGCGCCCGAGAGAGTGAGCGAGGGAATCGTGAAAGCATTGGCGGAGGTGTCTGTTGGCTGGTGACGCCGCACGCCGGCCGGCAGTCTTTCTGGATCGCGACGGCACTGTCACGGAGGAAGTTGGCTACCTGAATCATTGGAAGCGCTTTCGATTGCTGCCCGGAGTCGGCGGAGCGATTCGGCGATTGAATGAAGCTTCCTTGCCGGTGATCGTTGTGACAAATCAATCCGGAGTTGGACGAGGGTATTTTCCTGAGGACTTGGTGCGGGATGTTCACGAACGGATGAGCGCTGAACTCCTTAATGCGGGCGCGCAACTCGATGGCGTGTATTTTTGCCCGCACGTCCCCGCCGACGAGTGCAACTGCCGCAAGCCGAGAACGGGAATGCTTGAACAGGCAGCGCGGGAATTAAGACTTGATCTGAAATCATCAATTGTTGTGGGAGACAGGCACAGCGATGTCGAACTCGCGCATCGCGCGGGTGCGCGGAGTATTTTGGTGCGCACGGGGTACGGAGAAGGCGAGCTCGCATGGCACGCGAAGGACTGGGCGAGGCAGCCAGAGTTCGTGGCGGCGGACCTGCTCGACGCAGTGAACTGGATTCTGAAGGAAATACAATGACCAGCGTTAAGCGAACTAACGCAGCGGAGAATGCGGTCGATTTGGCGGCGCTGGGCGAGATTGTGGAGCGCTTCGCCGGAAAGAGAATTGTTTTGTTCGGCGACTTCGTTGCCGATGAGTTTCAGTTCGGAGAGATTTCGCGAGTTTCTCGGGAGGCGCCGGTACTGATTTTACGTCATCGCGGAACGAATGTAGTTCCAGGCGGCGGCGCGAACGCGGCGAATAATCTTGCAGCGCTGGGCGCGAAGGTATCTCCTGTGACTATCGTTGGTGAAGACGCCGCGGGCGCTGCGCTCGTGGAGTATTTTCGTACGATTTCTGTGGATTCGAGCGGAATCATATGCGCTAAGAATTGGACAACACCGACCAAGACGCGATTTCTGGCGGGATGGCCACACACTGTGGCACAGCAGGTGCTGCGGGTGGATCGCGAGCCGAATTCGCCGCCTTCAGAAAAAATACTGGCCTGGCTTACCGCGAAATTGCGAATGAAGTTGCGTTCCGCGGACGGAATGGCGGTCTCGGACTATGGATTTGGCGTCGTTTCGCCGGCGGCCGTGAAAGACGCAACGCGAATTTCAAAAGATAAGCCCGTGACTCTCGATGCTCGCTATGGGATCGATGCTTATTCGAATTGCGGAATCACGGCCGCCACACCAAATGAGGCGGAGCTCGAAGCTGTGCATCACACGAATATTGGGCGCAATATGACTGAACTGGAACGCTGTGGCAGAGTGACGCTGAAAAAGATGGGTGCGCAGGCCTTGCTCGTGACCCGCGGGAAGGACGGGATGGCGCTTTTCGAACGCGGACGAAAAACGCCCACGCAGATTCCGGTACACGGAAGCGACCAGGCGGTCGACGTCACCGGTGCCGGCGACACGGTGTTGGCAGCGTATACGCTGGCGGTGGCGTCGGGAGCTTCGCCGCTCGAAGCTGCGCAGATTGCAAACATGGCGGGCGGCCTCGTCGTGATGAAACGTGGCACTGCTGTTGTGACGCGAGGCGAGTTGCTTAGAGCGATTCACGCTGAAGTGTCCGGCGGTGCTAGCTGAGACATGCGAGAGGCCGCCACAAAATTGATTGAGCGAAAGGATTTGCCGCGGATTGCGAAGGAATTGCGTCAGCAAGGCAAGAAAATTGTACTCGCGATCGGGTGCTTTGACATCCTGCACGTAGGACACGTGAGGTATTTGCGCGGCGCTCGCGCTGAGGGAGATGCTCTTGTGGTAGGAGTGAATGCCGACGCCGGAGTGAGCGGTCTGAAGGGGCCGGGTCGCCCGGTACTGAACGAGCGTGCTCGCGCGCTGTTAGTTGCCGCGCTTCGCGAAGTCGATTATGTGGTGATTTTTCCAGAGCCGAACGTGGACGCGCTGCTCGCTGACTTGCGACCGGACGTCCACGCGAAGGGAACGGACTACACGGCGGACACAGTTCCGGAGCGGGCTACTGCCGAGCAACTGGGCATTCGCGTGGCGATTGTCGGGGATCCCAAGGAGCATTCGACGCGAGAGTTACTGCAGAGTGTGCGCAAGGCGCGGCATGGCTGACCCGAGAATTCTGGTAGTGAGGCTCGGCTCGCTGGGCGACATTGTGCATGCATTTCCTGCTGTCAGCGGACTACGGAGTTCTTTCCCGAATTCTGAGGTCGTCTGGGTCGCGCATCCCAAATGGGAATTTCTGGTGAAGACATCGGGACTTGCGACAGACGTGTGGACGGTCGATACGAGAAACTGGTCAAACGTGCGGAGCGCCTTGAGACGTATCAGGATGCATCGATTCGAAACGGCCATCGACTACCAGGGACTATGGAAGTCAGCGGCAATTCCATTTCTGGCTCGGATTCCACGACGGATTGGATTCTCCTCGGAGACGGTTCGGGAACGCGGCGTGCCGATACTTTATACCGATCGCGTACGAGCGTTAACCGCCGCGCACATTGCGGATCAGAATGGAGAGTTGTCGATCCGAGCGGGTGCGCAAACTCCGATTGGAGACGTAAATCTGAGAGTCCCGGATGAAGATGAACAGGTGGTGCGGGCAAGAATCGCGAAAGAAGGAATTGAGAACTACGTTGTGCTGAGTCCGGGAGGCGGGTGGCGATCGAAATGTTGGCCCGTTGAACGGTATGGATCGTTGGCCGCAAAGATTCTTGAGGAGTTCGGGCTGCAAGCAGTGATCAATGTCGGGCCAGGCGAAGCGGATTTGAGTGCCGCCGTAATCCGTGCGGCAGGGAATGCGCAGCCGCTGCCATTCACGGGGAGCCTGGGGCAACTGATGGCACTGCTAAAAAACGCGACCGCAGTTGTTGCCGGAGATACGGGACCGTTGCATCTTGCCGATGCGCTTGGCGCACCGGTTGTTGCGATCTTTGGTCCCACCGATCCGGCGCGCAACGGACCTTTCAGGCGATCGGGAATTGTGCTGCGCTGGGAAGGTGCAGTGACAACATATAAACGAGGGACGGAGGCGGACGAATCCTTGATGCACATCAGCGTGGATGAAGTAATGAATGCGTTGCGTGGATTGCGTGCTGCTGCATGAGCAACGCGGCGGCACTGATTGCGCGCTGGCGTGTGCGTCTTGGATATGTTCTGGCCGTGTTTGTTGTTTGGTTTGCGCGGCCGACGCCGAAATATGTCGCCATTGGAGCGGGGATTGGATTGATTGGTCTGTGGCTCCGAGCATATGCTGCTGGTTATCTGCACAAGCAAAAGGTTTTAACCGTCACGGGGCCATACGCACACTCGCGA
>QHYO01000376.1 GCA_003224135.1 Acidobacteriota bacterium
TCGGGCGGCGCATGCGGATGATCCGTTCTATCGCAACCCTGCGCGACGAGGTAACCGTCATGCTCCACCATATCGAGGTGATAGTCGTTGACAATTCTGTCGACTTCCGTTTGTGCCCAGTCTCGCGCTTCAGGAACACCCAGATCGATCGTTTGCCCTTTGAAGGGTTCAGGCTTCCAATCCGCAGGCGTGTCTGCGACCACCCAGTTGTTCACCTTGGGATCTCTAACGTTCAAGGCTCCAATTCCGGTATCGAGCGCTGCCTGGGTCCAATCGACCCACAACCCAAACTTCAATCCCTGGCGATGTGCTTCGTCGGCGATCGCAGCGAGGCCATTTGGAAATTTCTCGGGATCCGGATACCAGTCGCCAACGCCGCGGAACCAGCCGGCGTCAATATGAAACATTTCGAACTGCAAATCCGCAGAATCGCTCAACATCTTGTAGGCGAGCTTCTCGTCGATCGCCATGCCACTGCCCCAACTATTGTTGACGAGCACCGGATAGTTGGGGTTTTTCCAAGTCTCGGCGCTCGTAAGAACCTGACGAACCCAGCGACGCAAAGTGTTTCCGGCAACATCGACACCTCCAGTAGCGCCTCCCAGAAACACGGTGGGCGGCAGCAAGGATTCGCCCGGCTTTATTCGGGACTTGAATGGTCCGGGATTCGGATTCAGTCCCGCGTTCGCAAGGAGCGAACCTTCTTTGCGGATTAGCTCTATACGGGTTCTGCCGCTAAATTCGATACCCACATACCATGCGCTTTGCTGCGCGTCCGTTCGTTCGACAAAACTCCAGGGAATGATCTCCCGCGGCTCGCCTTCGTCTGGATGAGCGTACGTGCTGGAAGTACCTAGCCAGCGATATCGAGCGGGAAGAGAGAGCCGATGCGTGCCCTCGGAAGATGGTGTCCCCGCGCCTTTTTCAACGTAGACGTGATTGAAAGAGATCCCACGCTCTGCTTTCCAATCAAGCCGAATACTATCGATAAAGGGAATCCAGATTTCGCGTGAATCCAGATTTTCGATTTTGACGCGGTGCTCAATCGGGCCGTAGTCCGCACGTGCTATCCACTCCCAGGTCATGCGAAGTTTTGGAGAAGCCGATTCATAAACATACGCAACCCTGTGAGCCTCGCTACTGGATTTGCCATGACTCAAGTTCCATTCGACCGCAATCTGTTTTCCGTCTAGCTCGACCGTGGCAGGCAATGTTTCCACGGCGCGGTTTGACCAGAGTTGGCCATCATTGGTTTTCAGATCCAAGAGGTGTGGGCCGCCGGCGGTATTTTCAAAGCGAACCTGGGTATCCGCAGTCTTCAGCGAACGCGTTTCTTGCGCACCACACGAAATTCCTGAAAAGAATGCGCACAGAAAAAGCGTAGCTCCCAGCGTGGAGCTATTCATGATGACTCCATCATCGCGAACAGGACTACGCGAGGCAAGAATCGCGCGGTCTACCGGTGTTGATAGAAAAAGAGGCGAATGCTGAACCGCATTATGCGATTGCCAGTTTTGCCTTGAACGCCGCCAAAGGTTGGCGAGGAGAAAGCTACGGAGTCTCGCTAGGTTTACGCTGGGCACCCGAGTTTGAAGGTCACGACGCTAAGTCCCATTGAGTCGCCTTTATGACAATTAGACTGGACGCTCAAATGGACAGCGCACTAACAAAGCAGCGAACGCTGCCGCAACTAGTGCACTGGAGCGAACGGAATTGCGGCGGAAAAAGGCATTCTTCATTTGCACTTCAGCACCCCGCTCGAATCTCTGCATCTTAGATTTGCGGCGCCCAGCCCTTTTGGTACTCGCGCCCCCACATCTTCATCGCTTCCGTGTCGCCCTCTATCCGCCCGTCTTTCGTGTCGAGATGCAATTCCCGGTTGACTTCCCACGCGATGTTCGAAAGCTGCAGCATCGTGACGGCGATATTCCCTACCGAGATCGGAGCGTTGAGCTTTTCTCCTTTCCGGATTCCCGCGATGAAGTTCCTAAAGTGCGCATCGGTCATCGAATCGGCTCCGAGGAGGTCGGCAGATGACGTTACGCTGCCGGCCCTGAATTCGTTCGTCTTATTCCCTTTGAGGTCGTAGATCTCGTAGCCATCGCGATCCACGACCACTGTGCCAGTCGTTCCCATGATGGCCGAGCCGCGGTCACGCCCGTAATACTTCATTCCCTGGCAGCTCTTGCCCTCCCAAGTGAGCATCCTGTCCTCGTACTCGAAGCTTGTCACCAACGTATCGTAAAACTGCCAGTCGTCATTGAATTGGTATCTGCCGCCTGACGCCGTAACCCGCTTCGGATAGTCCACGCCCATCGCCCAGCGGCACACATCCACTTCGTGTGTTCCATTATTGAGTGTTTCGCCGGTGCCATAGTTTCTGAACCAGTGCCAGTTGTAAGGATGCACGTTGTCCCTGTAGGGACGGCGAGGCGCCGGACCCTGCCACAGGTCCCAATCCAGTTGCACCGGTACCGGCGCTTCTTTGCCCGTGCCAATGGACTTCCTCACGTTGCTGTACCACGCTTTCGCGAGGTAGGGCCTGCCGATGATGCCGCTGTGAATCTTTTCGACGATCTCTATGCTGTGCGGCGAAGAGCGCTGCTGCGTGCCCATCTGCACAAGCTTTCCATACTTCTGCTGCGCTTCGACGAGCATCTGTCCTTCAGCAGGGTTGTGGCTGCAAGGTTTTTCTACGTAAACGTGCTTGCCCGCCTGCAACCCGGCGATGGCCATGGGTGCATGCCAATGGTCGGGAGTGGCAATCGTGATGGCATCCACATCCTTCTGTTCGAGAATCGTGCGAAAGTCTTTCTCCACAGCCGCTGACTCGCCTATCTCGCGCTGCACAGTGTCGGCAAATTTCTTGAGAATGTTGCTGTCCACATCGCAGACATGCGAGATGCGCGCAGCGGCCTTGTTCGCCTTGAGAGACGAGAGATGAGCATACCCGCGCCCATTCAGTCCGATCACAGCAAAGTTAAGCCGATCATTCGCGCCGAGGATCCGGCCATAACTCTTGGCCTTCATCCCGACCGCTAGCCCCGCCGATCCTACTGCAAGTGCGTCAAGAAACTCACGTCGTGTAACCATTGTTTTCCTCATGGCGGCATAGCTCGCAATCACCATGAACTTCCAATCTTCGAGAGGCTGCACGACCATTCCAGTGGGTGAGGCCAGCGACGGCATCGAATACTCGGGCAGAATCGCCCGAAAGTTCGGACCTGTGCGAAGATTGTAGATTGTCAATGCATCTGACAACGAACAGGGTCACCGCCCATGCTGGCAAAACGGGCTACGTCTGCGCGACAGTATTTGCGATCCTACTGCTCGGGACGTTTAACGCGACGCAACTTCTAGCTTTCCAAGATCCTTCCAAAGATCAGACTGGGCAGAGCCAACAAAACGGAACGACCACAGGCGCAGCACGCGCGCCCGTAAAGGACTCGCAGATGCGTCCGATTACCGCGGCTGCGCCGCACTATATGAGGTCCATGAAATCGGGCAAACGGAAATCTTGTTAGCGGAATCCCGAAAACCACCGCTTCCACCGCAACCTAGTGCGACCGTCTACTGCTTTCTGATTCCACTTGACCTCCCAACAGCATGTATACCGCGGTACCCGTACTGCCAATAAATCTGTATTGATATCGATCGGCCAGCTGGAGTGAGTTGCTCAGATTCTCATTTAGATATACAATTACAATGTATATCAAGGAGGGCTCGATGCAAGTATCGAAATGGGGCAATAGTCTGGCGGTGCGATTACCCACGGCTGTGGTGGACGCGCTTAATCTCAAAGCAGGCGATCAGATCGAGATTCGAATCGCTCGTGAGCGGATGTTCGAAGTGAGCCGCGATCAAAGCAGACCTCGCGCGCTTGCTCGTCTGCGCAAACTCCGGCGTCCTTTGCCTCCCGGATTTGTCTTTGACCGAGAAGAGGCTAATGCCCGCTAAGGCATTCTTCGACACGAACGTGCTGATCTATGCCGTGGCGCAAGACGACCTACGCAGCACGCAGGCTGAGGAACTCCTCGCATCGGGAGGGGTACTCAGCGTGCATATCTTGAACGAATTTGCGTCTGTCGCTCGACGAAAAATCCTGATGTCCTGGAGTGACGTGATGGAAGCGTTGAATGCTTTTCGAGTTCTCTGCCCTTCTCCACGCCCGATCACCCTTGAAATGCATGAAGCGGC
>QHYO01000044.1 GCA_003224135.1 Acidobacteriota bacterium
TGCCTTCTGGAGTTCGCGAAGGCATTCTGAAGGGAATGTACAAGTACCGCGCTTCTGCGAACAAGAAAGCAAAGCTGAAGGCGCAATTATTTGGCAGCGGGGCGATTTTGAACGAAGTGCTGCACGCGCAGGAAATTCTTGAACAAAAGTACAGCGTGGCCGCGGACGTTTGGAGCGTCACCAGTTACAAGGAACTGTACGTCGATGCGATTGAAACGGAGCGCTGGAACCGGCTGAATCCGGGTGAGAAGCCGCGCGTGCCCTACGTTACACGATGTCTGACGGATGCGCCGGGAGTGTTGGTCGCTTCTTCGGATTACCTGAAGACGCTGCCCAACATGATCAGCAAATGGATGCCGCGCAGGCTGGCAGCACTCGGCACAGACGGCTTTGGACGCAGTGAGGGTCGTGTGTCCTTGCGGGATTTCTTCGAAGTGGACGCGAAGTTCATTACCTTGGCGACTCTGCATGAATTGAGCGCGGACGGAAAAATTGACGCGAAGGTTGTTGACAAAGCGATTGAGGATTTGGGAATCGTAAAGACCAAACCGAATCCGGTCACATCTTGAGAGGCGCTCTTTGATTTTCTGATTTCGCGAAGGGAAAGACCCGGCCAGAGAGCAGCGCGTCGAGGCGTTCCTTGGCTTCGTACAGTTCGGGCTGCAACTCGAGAGTCTTGCGATAGGCTTCAATCGCTCCGCTGGTATTCCCCTGGGCTTCACGGGAACGGCCCACCCAAAAACATGCGGCCGCATCGAGAGAAGCTCCTTCGACAAAATTCTCTTCCGCGGCACGGAAGTTGTTCAAGTGGAATTCAGCAAGTCCTCTTGCGAGATAACTCGATTGCTTTCCTGGCGAAAGTCGCAAAGCTTCTGAAAACAGATTTATGGCTTCATTCGGTTGATTGTCTTCGAGCACCAAGATTCCCAGGTTGTGGTATGCCATCGCAATGTCGCTGTTCTCCTGACCGTATCGGATGGCGAGTTGGAACTCTTCGCGGGCTTCGTTGCGACGCTTTTGGCCTATCAGGATGACGCCAAGATTGTAATGTCCGAGGCCGAAGCGGGGTTTTTCTTCAATTGTGCGCAAAAAATGTTCGTACGCAAGGTCGGGCCGCCCGATTTGTAGATAACGCTTCAGCTAAGTTGTTTTCGGCAATGAAATTGACCGGCGCGATTTTCAGGGCGTGGCCAAAGACAGTGAAACTGTCTTTCCAGTACGTGGTTTGCCGCCAGGTCAAAGCTCCAAAGAAAATCAGAAAAATCGCGGACACGCCGACGAGAAGTTCCGAGCGGTGCGGCAGCCAAGCAGAGTGGTCCGCAATCCACCATACAGCAAGAACGAAAATCCCTAAAAGAGGCGTGTAGGCGTAGCAGTCGGCCATGGCCTGACAGCCGACTTGAACCAATCCGATGACTGGTACGAGACAGCCGAGATACCAGCACCAGCCGGCAATCAAGTAACGGTGACGGCGGTGGCTTATGCAGAAATAAGTGATGCCCAAAATGGCGGCGAGAGCCAGAAGCGCTTTCCAGAGCGGAAGTGTATCGTCCGGGTGTAGATAGAAAATGATCAGGCGCGTAGGCCCAACCCTTTGAGGATGTACAAGAGATACGACCAAAGTGCGTTCGCCAAGCGCACCGGGAAAGTCAAAATCCCCTTCACGGCGATGGCGTTGGACTGAGCCTGAGCAAGCACCGTGACGTACGCACTGCCTGCTGACAAAAGGAAAAGTGGAATTTTCTCCAGGACGAGCGGCCACAATTTCTTGAAAAAGAGGGACGTGTTTTCGGAGTCTTCCGGAATCGGAAGATGGGCGAGAGGCCAATAATCGAGCAGCAGAAGCGCGAATGGCAGGGTGATGATCATTGGTTTCGAGGCGAGTCCGAAAGCGAACAGGACCACCAGGGTTGAATAGCGCACAACGCCAGGCTTGCGGATGTACCAGCCGTAAGCAAAGAGCGCGAGAAACAGAAAAAAGGTGCAAAGAAGGCTCTTCCGTTCAGAAACCCACGCGACGCACTCAACATTAAAGGGATGCAACGCAAACAGAGCGACCACGATAAAGCTGCGCCACAGAAACCCGGTAGCGCAACGCAGCAGAAAAAACAGCAGCAAGACGTTCACTGCGTGAAGAAAAAGGCTGGTGGCATGGTGCCCCCATGGATGCAGCCCGAAGAGCTGGATGTCGGCCATATGCGAGATCCAGCTGAGCGGATGCCAGTGGCCATGATGGTGGCTCCGAACGCCCAGAAAATATTCGCGGCCGTCAGACCTGGCTGCAGATGGATGTTCTGCACCACGTAGCCGTTATCGTCGTAGTTCAGGAAGCCATTTGAAAACGTCGGCCAACAGAGTGACGGCGGCCAGCAAGAGAGCAAGCAGCCAGGGCGAAGTCGTGTCCTCGACTTGCGCAGGGTTATGTTCAGGGGCTGGTTGGCCGGGACAGCCTCGACGAAGAGTGCCGAAGAGCTCACTCTTTCGCCATGACATAGTAGTCGGGCAGGAGTTTGTGGCCCTCATTACTGAAGATGCGAAAGTTGGCGAGTCCCCATTTTTGCATACGGAATTGCAGGGACGTTGCAAGAACGCCGAAGCCATACTTGACACTGCGCCAGAAGCTGATGCTTGACGCTTCCGGGAAATAACGCGTCGGACAGGAAACTTCGCCCATCCGATAGCCAAAGAAGATGATTTGCGCCAGCATCTGATTGTCAAATGCAAAATCGTCGGTGTTGGCTTCGAGAGGCAGCGCGTCGAGCACCGTCCGCGAGAACGCGCGATAGCCAGTATGATATTCGGATAGCTTGTACGACATCAGGACATTCTGAAAAAAAGTAAGGAAGCGATTTGAAATGTATTTGTAAAGCGGCATGCCGCCCTTGAGGGCGCCGACACCAAGAATGCGGGAGCCCAGCGCGACATCGTATTCACCGAACGCAATCATCCCCGCCAGCGACACGATGAGGTTCGGCGAATACTGATAGTCCGGATGAAGCATGATGACGATATCCGCGCCGCGGCGGAGCGCTTCGCGGTAGCACGTCTTCTGGTTGCGGCCATAACCGAGATTCTGCCGGTGGACAAAGGTGGTCAGGCCAAGCTGGGCGGCGACTTGCGCAGTGGAGTCGTGGCTCCCATCGTCCACAAGAATTATTTCATCGACGAAGTCCTTGGGGACTTCGCGACAGGTTTGTTCGAGTGTCTTCGCCGCGTTATAGGCGGGCATTACGACGAGAATGCGTTTTCCGTTCAGCATAAGAGAGAGGGCTAAGGGCATGCCTGGGATTTCGGAGTCTCAGCAGGCTGATCGCCACCGGCACGCCAGCGGCAATTCCTCAAAACTCAAAATAGGACGGCAAGACCGGCGCCGCAAGTATGGCGAAACGCCAGGTTTCAAGTCCGCTAATGGCTGTCCCGAGTAGCGATCTGAGGTCCCGTGGCCAGGAGTTCGGCCGGCTTGATGCG
>QHYO01000377.1 GCA_003224135.1 Acidobacteriota bacterium
ATATTGGCCTGAACGATCCCGCTACAGCGCGAGCGGCTTTCGAACGCGCGCGGTCGTTTGAAAAAAAGCTAAACGAACGCGAACGTACCTGGCTGGCAATACGCGATGCGGAAATCAGTTATGCGGAAGATAGTTCGAACCCGGACGCTTACGTCGCGTATCGCAAAGCCGTGAGCGACGCGCTGAAAAAAAACCCCGGCGATCCCTGGCTCTGGATTCAACGCGGCCTGGCCGATGAAGCATCTCCCTTCACCCACGGACAGGCGGGCGGAGTCGATACGCTGGCATTTTACAAAACGGCACTGGCACTCGAGCCAGAGAATCTTCCCGCACTTCACTATTACGCTCACACGTGTGAAAGCATCGGTCGCATCAAGGATGCGCTCGATTTAACCGGCACGTACGCTCACATGCGCGGACACGAATTGCTTCGCACCGGCCGCACCGAAGAAGCGATTCAGGAATTTCTGAAGACGAAGGAGCTGGAAGATAGTTATTACCGCGTCGAAAAAATTCCCGCCCAATACGACTGGCACCACGCTCACAACCTTCAGTTGCTCGCCATGTCGTATCAATCTCTCGGCCAGATGAAGTCTGCTTCCAAGCTATTCCAGGAAGCGTTTGCGACGGCCGCGTACACAGAGTTTCTCGAGTACAATCGCCGGGCCTGGCCGGAGTTTCTTCTGAATCGCGGCCGATATGAGGAAGCGCTCGAAGCTTCGCGCGAACTCGCCAACAGCCCATGGGCCATGGCGCGCGTTGCTGGACGCACGCTAGCGGGACAGGCACTGCTCGCACTGAATCGCATAAACGACGCCAAAGACGAGCTCCATGCCGCTGAGCGGGAAGCTGAATCGCTGCCGCCACGCATCGCCGCCGCCCTTCCATATCCAACAGTCCTGCGCGCGGACATCCTGTTTCGAGAAAACCAGGCCCAGGATGCGGAAGCTCTGTTGATTGACGTGCAGAAATCAATTCTCGCAATGCCGGGCCCCGACGCCTGGAGCGCCGCAACATTCCAGCTCGAAACGATTGCACAGCATGCACGCGAGGCCGACGACTGGAAATTGGCAAGCTTCACCGCACGCAATATCATGGAGCATAATCCCAACTATGCTGGCGGCTACAACGCGATGGCGTTGGTGGCGCAGCATGCGCACGATGCCGCCGGCGAAGCGAAACTTCTCGCTTCAGCCCAAAAGCTATGGTCCAAAGCCGATCCAGAACTTCCCGAACTCGCGGTCATTAAAAAGAAAATTCAACGCCAACCCTGAATTCGGTTACTGCTTCTGGTACACCACCACGTCATCTCCGTACGAGCCGTCCAGCGCATAAATCACGCTGCGACCGCCCAGATATTTTAGACTCTCGTCGTGGGCCGACGGCAGGAGTGTATTTGAGACAAAGATTCCCCCTGTATTCATCATTCGTGCAATGTTGGTCATCGCGAGCGCTTGCTGGAAGCGGTCGTAATAAACAAGGATATTTGTCGCGACCACCAGGTCCAATCGTTCTCCATCTGCAAAATCGGCAGTCTGCGCCACAATGTTCAAATCCGTGGCAATGAGCCCCGCAGCGCGCTCGGGCGTAACCGCCACGGCTCTCAGATTCACGCTTGCCAACTGCGGAGGTACGGGTAGCGGCTTCACAGGCGTCCCCACCATCTCGCCAAAGTGCTGCCAATAGTTCACCGCTTCTTTCGTCCAATGTGCTCCCACATCTCGTGGAAGCTGTAGTTTGTATGGCCTGCCTTGCTTTGCGCGCGCGGCTAATTTCGCTACGTGCGAAGTTACGGCAGCGTTCAAATCCATCGTCGCTACCTGCAGCTCTTCTTTCCTTCCTAATCCTAGTCGCTCGACGGCTTCCATCACCGCAAATGGCTGAACTGTTTGCAGGGGATAAAAATCATATCCGTCGCGTT
>QHYO01000385.1 GCA_003224135.1 Acidobacteriota bacterium
AAGCAACTTGGTCTTGAAGAGTCCGGCTGGCAAACGGTAACGGCGGCCGTAAACCGCGTTCTGCGAGAAGCCTGATTATGGCGCTATGGTCGCGCATTAGGAATGTCTTTCGCGGCGATCACTTGAATCGCGAGATCGACGAAGAACTCGAATCACACATTCAAGAAGCCATCGAGCAGGGGCGGGATCCGCTCGAAGCTCGCAGAGCTTTCGGATCCGCACTACGGCACCGCGAAGGGAGCCGCGACGTCAAGCTCGTGGTCTGGCTTGAATCGCTGCGCGCGGACGCAATATTCGGCTGGCGTCAGCTTGGCAAAACTAAAGTTACCTCCGCTGCCGCAATCCTCTCGCTGGCTCTGGCAATCGGGGCCTGTATGTCGGCATTCCGGCTGATTGACGCACTGCTCCTGCGCCCATTACCCGTAGCGAACCCCGAACGACTCTATGATTTGTGGCGTCAGGGCATCGGGCCCGATGGCAAGCCTCACACCTTTGATGAATGGGCTTATCCCGATTTTCAATTGATGCGGGCCGCAGTCAGGAACCAGGCCGAACTAATCGCAGTCTCGCGTGCCGAACCGGCCGATCTGACGTACAAGTCGGACCAGGAGATCGAAAAAGCGTACCTGCAATACGTTTCGGGCTGGATGTTCTCGACGCTCGGAGTGAGGCCCGCATTGGGGCGCGTGTTTTCGGAGAATGATGACCTCAGGCCCGGCGGACATCCCTACGCCGTAATCTCACACAACTATTGGACGCACCGTTTTGGCCAAGACCGTAACGTAGTCGGCCGCACATTTCACATGGGCAATGAGCTTTACGAGATCGCCGGAGTCACCGAGGCGCCCTTTACCGGCACAGAGCCTGGCACGATGGTCGATATTTTCGTGCCCACGATGATGAATCCGGTGGTCATTCGCAATGATTCGACCTGGCATCGGACTCTTGCAATCGTGAGGCCGGGCGCTGCCCTCGAACCTATCCGCCAGAAGCTGGATGCAACTTCGCGATCGTTTGAGGAGGAGCGAGCCAAAGGTTTCCTGGGAATGAGCAAAGAAGACCTCGATCAGTGGTTAAACCAGACGGTTCTGCTCGAACCGGCAGCCACGGGCGTTTCGGATCTCCAGTCAGAAACGCGGCGACCCCTCGCGATTCTGGGAGTGCTGGTGGCGTTGGTGCTGCTGGTCGCTTGCGCAAACGTCGCGAATCTGATGACGGCGCAGGCCTCGGCGCGTTCGCGCGAGATGGCCGTCCGAGTTTCGATCGGCGGAGGACAGGGACGGCTGGTTCAGCTGGTGTTGGTGCAAAGCGCCTGGCTTGCTTTGCTTGCGGCTGCGGTTGGCGGGTTATCCGCATGGTGGTCCGGGCCGTTCGTCGTCAGCATGATCAATCCGCCCGACAATCCTCCGCGGCTGCGGTTGCCAGCGGACTGGAGAGTGCTGGGTTTTGGACTGGCGCTCGCTCTCGGTGTGACGTTGCTGTTTGGGTTAGTGCCCGCCCTGCGCGCATCGTCCGTCAATCCAGTTAGCGCTCTTAAGGGCGGAGAACACCCGCATTCGAAGCGCCGGCTGATGCACATGCTGGTCGCCGTGCAGGTGGCGTTTTGTTTTCTGGTGCTGTTCGTAGCCGGACTTTTCGTCACTACGTTCAAACGCCTGTCGTATCAGCCCACCGGCTTTTCGGCCGACCAAGTTCTCGTTCTCGATACGGTCGCGAGGAATCCTCAACCGATGGAGTTTTGGGACCAGGCGGCGGAACATCTGCGAAGCCTGCCAGGGGTTGACACCGTAGCGCTGGCGGATGCACCGCTGCTCGGGGGCAGTAGTTGGAACAACTTTGTTTCGGTTAATGGCGGTACCTCTAACGGAATTCTGTCTTACATGCGTGGTGTTTCTCCGGGCTGGCTGGAAGCGATGAAGATTGACTTGAAGGATGGCAGAGATTTTAGGCCGAGCGACACGGATCCTGGGTCAGCGCTCGTCAACGAGACTTTCGCGAAAGTATATTTCGAAGGCGCAGATCCCGTGGGTAAGGCCTTCGATCTTGCGACGAACGAAGGCGCGCGCCTTCGATACCAAATCGTGGGCCTGGTGCGGGATGTCCGGTACCGGAATTTGCGCGAGCCGATATTGCCGCAATTCTATGTTCCTTTTCATTCCGTCGATGCAAGTGGGGCGCTAGGCAAGAAAGCCAGGGCAACGCTGCTTGTGCGCACATCGGTCGCTCCACGCTCATTTGCGTCCGTCCTTCGGGAGGAAGTGCCGCGGGCTCGCCCGGAATTTCGTGTGAGCCGGATCCGCACGCAATTGGAGATCAATCGGTCGCACACGGTGAGGGAGCGGCTGCTGGCGACTCTGGCGTTGTTCTTCGCCATTGTGGCGCTGTTGCTCGCGGGCGTCGGCCTTTACGGTGTGCTGCACTACTCTGTCCTGCAACGGCGACGCGAAATCGGAATTCGCATCGCAGTGGGCGCACAAGCAGGCGGCATCGCGCGATTGGTGATCGCGGACGTGTTTTCCATGGTGCTCTTCGGTTCAGCTGCGGGCGTCGGCCTAGGCATGATGTCTGTTCGCCTCATTGAGTCACTGTTCTACCAAGTAAAGGCCACTGAACTGCAGATGCTGGCAATTCCGGCACTGGCAATTCTTGCGGGAGCGTTACTGGCTGCGCTGCGGCCGATACTCCACGCAGTGCGAATTGACCCTTCCTCGATGCTGCGCGCCGAGTAGACGCATTGGAGAGCCGCGTGGCGGCTCGTTCCGCCCGTTCGACACGGTGTTCACCGCCTTCATCCCGGCGGTGCGCGCCGTCGGCTTTACGGACAGCGATATCGAGGTGCTTTTTGTCAAAAACCAGGCCAATGCTTTCTCCATCGCCGTTCGCAGGACCCGTTCCTGAAGCGCGCCTCAGTTAGAGTGCCGCGTGTCAGCGCGCCCAGGTTGGCTGCAGGTGCGACCTCCCGCTTACTCTAAGGCGAGCGAGCTCATGGGGCCGGCTTCTGCAGCGATTCTCGGTGTACAGATTCGATGGATCAAAGACGTTCTTCAAAAATTAATTCCTTGTCGATCAGCAGCATATTTTTTCGATAGTAATAAAGGCCAACAAGGATCAAGACCGCCGGCAAGAACAGCACTGGTGTGGCCCAACGAACATCCACAATCTGCATCTCGTATTCGGGAACATAGCTGGAGAGAATGATGGCTCCGAAGAGGTATGCCACGACAATCAGGGGAGAGTGGCTCTGAAACGGAGGATAGCTGCAGGTGAAGGGTATCTTCCGGAAGTGGAGCATCGAAATTTCTGTGACCAGAACGGAGGAGGAAACGACCACCAGCGTATGCACGAGTGCGATAAAGAGTCCCCATAGGTAGAACGAGCAAAGCAAGGTGAGGGGCGCAATCCAAGAGAGGGAGAGGGCGAGAAGGAGCCTTCTTACGGTTGATCGCGTTTCGGCGCTTCTGGGATCAATGTAAAACCGGAAAATCCAGTTGGCCTGAAGATTCAGAGGTATCTCGAAGCAAAAACGGATTCCGACGATCACGCAAAATGCAAGGATCAGAGGAACGGAAAGCACGTCAGCGGACAACGGAGAGTTTCCAACGCCTGCGAAGTCGAAAGACATGCCGGCCAGCATCCTTGCGCACGCCACGAGACCGATGGCCAGAGAGAAAAGAAACACTTGCTGGTGGACTTCACTGCGCCACAGCGTCTGCATGATAAAGCGGCCAAAAGCCTGTTGCGTCCGGGTTGCAAAAACGACGCTGTAGAAAATCTTGCCGGGAAATTCCAAGCGAAGATTACCGAGCCGCGGGAATAACGGAAGGTCGGCTGACTCTGGAATTTTCTGAAACCATCTGCGGAACCCCGTGAGATAGGCCAGCAAAGCGACGAGCGGCGTAGCCATCAGGGCGGCGGCGGATCGCCGCGCCATTTCCTCGAAGAAAGGATCCGTAGCGCGCCCCCAAAGGCGCTCGGAGAGACCGAGAAACCAGACAGGAGGCAAAATACCGAGATAGCGGTGAGCCTTCGCTGCGCCGGCCGAAAGAAGATCCGGGACGGAAAGACTCGTGGCAACAAGGGCCAAGAGGAAGACGACAACGAAGAAACGCACGACCGTCGACATACGGCGCGAAATGCCATACGGAAAAAGCGCCAAGAGTATGCCAGTGAGAGCAAAAACCAGGCAAAAGGCAAAAATTCCGGCAGCGATTACAGTTGCGGCATGTCCGAAAAAGAAGCGCATGAACGTAGCGAGGTTACCCTGCGAACCAAATACAACGACCGGAAACAGAATGATCGAGGCCGCGTTGACAACGATGGTGTAGAGAGAAGCGAGCGTGGCGATCGCGGCAAAATTAGCAACGAAGATACTGAGCAGGGAGATCGGAAGATGAACGATATTTGTAAAATCCCGACGGTCAGGAAAAATCGCGGACCATTTCCAGAGGGTCGCAATCCCGGTAACCGCCATCGACAGCACTATGAAGAAGTATTCGTCGGGCATGGTCGCTTCAAAAGGATCGAAGGTCCCATCGCCTCGCAGGAAGCGGATCAGTGAACCGTACTTTTCGAACAGCAAGAGAGAAATGAAGAGGCCAGGCATAGCCAAGAGAATCGCAGTGATTCCAATCCCGATATCAAGATCTTCCGCGCCAAGCTCGCTGCTGGCGTGGAACATGCGTCCGATGAACAAGTTCATGAGCGCGACGAGCGGCCTCTTCGACGACTCTGCCCCACTGGAAGGCAGCGAGTGGATCGGTTCTTTCAACGGGGAGCTACCATGACCTTCACGATGTCGTTGGCGATCTGGCTCGCATCCTTGTCCTCAACCAACTGCACGAAAGCCTGCTCCAGAGTAGATTGGCCGATCTGGCTGCGAACGTCGTCAGTTGAGCCGTGGGCAATCATGCGGCCTTTGCGAATTACAATAAGCTGGGAACAAACCTTTTCAACAACCTCGAGGACATGGGAGCAGTAAAAAATGGATTTGCCTTTACCGCTGAGAATTTGAATGAGATTTTTTACGACCATCGCAGAGGTGACATCGAGACCCGAAAGCGGCTCATCCAGAATCAAGACGTCGGGATTGTCCATTAGCGCAGCGATCAAGAGGATGCGTTGGCGCATCCCTTTTGAATACGCGCTCATCTGAAGATGCTTGTAGGCGGCCAGCGCAAGCAATTCCAGGAGTTGGTCAGCTTTTGTTGATCGAGCAGCTTCGGGCATTCCGCGGAGCGTTCCGACCATTTCAAGATACTCGCAACCGGTCAGATGGAGGTACAAGTTCGCTTCCTCGGGCACGTAACCTAAATGCTGACGGTACGCCACGAGGTCCTGCTGAATATTTTGCCCATCGAAGCGGACTTCTCCGTGAGTTGGCCGCAACAGCCCGATCAACATTTTTACCGTTGTGCTTTTACCAGAGCCGTTCGGGCCGAGATAACCGAGAACACTTCCTGGAGCAATCTGGAAACTCACGTCCTGAACGGCAGGAACCGAACCGTAGAATTTTGTGAGTTGCAGGGCTTCCAGCATGAGTCCCCCAGGGCACACGCATAGCGGCCCGCGCGACAAATTATTTAGACCCCGCGCGCGGCGGAATGTGCCCAGGACGGATGGAAAAAGAACCGGTCTAAAGACCGGCCACTACGACGGCAGAAAGAATAAAAGCGGCGGCTTAACCCTTCGTTGCGTCAGAGCAAGAAGCCGCCGCTACAAGTGAAACGAATCTGAAGCGAGAGCTTTATGTTGGCTGGTCGTGGGAGCAGCAGGAGTCGCTGGCCGGCTTTGGGGGCTGGTAGGCGGCGGTTTGGTCGACGGCTTGGCCATTTTCGTAGCGGTCATGGTGACGGACCCAGGACATGGTGAAGGCGAGGGCATCTTCGTCGCGACCTTGTGGAGTGAAGTCGAGGAAGTTGTAGGCGCCGAGGAGAATATCCAGGCCGCGGCCATAGGTCGAATAGGTATGGAAGATTTCTCCAACTGCGTTCTTGTAAAAAACGCTGAGGCCGGGAGCTTCTTCGCTGGGAAATTCTCGCTCACCGTAGTTGTAGTTGACCTTGCCTTTGGCCATTTCGTCTTTAGTAAACGAAACGTGATAGTCGTAGTTGAAGTCGTTGCTGTTGGAGGAGACCCACTTGAAGTGCCAGCCCATCCGCTTCTTGAAAGCCTCGATTTGTGGCATTGGCGCGCGGGAGACCGCCGAGAACGAGACATCGCGAGCGTTGAGATGCACAAGGGTCCCGTCAAAATGATCGCCGAGGAATGAGCAGCTGGGGCAACCTTCCTTCCAATCCGGGCCGAGCATAAAATGATAGACAATGAGCTGGGTGTTGCCGCGGAAAAGATCGGAAAGAGACTCCTTTCCGTTTGGACCATCGAAGACATAGTTCTTTTCCACTTTCACCCAAGGCAGCTCGCGGCGTTTTGCGCTGAGCGCGTCGCGCCGGCGAGTGAACTCTTTTTCCTCGGTGAGCAGATCCTTGCGAGCGGCGAGCCACTCAGCTTGCGATACAACTTTCGGCTGGTCAGTATTGCTCTTCTGTAATTGCGGTTGCATCTTCTTCTCCTTTTCTCGTTTTTTGGAAGCAAAAAAAGTTAGCTCTTACTTGTGAACGGCACAGGCGCAACCTGGCGAGTGATATCGACCGGTGGCTTCGACCATGCCACCCTTGCCATACATGTTGTGGGGCCGCGCCCAATCCGCGAGCGAGTGATGCGGTCCGTTTTCGTCGCGACCTTTCGGCATCAGATCGAAAAAGCGGTAAATTCCAAGAAACTCTTCACCGCCGCGGCCAAAAGTCGAATAAGTGTGAAAGATGTGGCCGGAATCGTCCTTGTAGAAAATGCTGTCGCCGGAGAGATCTTCCATTCCGGGATTGCCCTGCCGATAGTTGTAGACCGCAGCTCCCGCGGCCATGTCTTCGGGTTTAAAGGAAACGTTGAAGTCATAGTTGAAATCATTGTTGTAGGAAGAGACCCAGGGGAAGTGCCAGTCCATGCGCTTGCGGACAGCTTCTATTTCGTCGATGGGCGCACGCGCTACGGCAGCGTAAGAGACGTCATGATTTTCGAGATGATCGAGGATACCTTCGAGGTGGTCGACTTCGAGCGAGCACCCGACGCATTGCTGTTTCTGGCCGGGTCCCATCATGAAATGTTTGACGAAGAGCTGGCTGCGGCCATTGAAAAGTTGCGCGAGCGTGACTTTTCCTGAAGGGCCGTCAAAAACATACTGCTTTTCGACCCTGCGCCAGGGTAACGCGCGCCGTTCTGCGTTGAGCGCATCACGCTGGCGCGTAAATTCCTTTTCTTTGGCGAGCAATTGCTTGCGAGCGACCAGCCAGTCTGCCTGCGATACGACTTTTGCACTGCCTACCTGAGTTTCTTGAAGTTTGGCTTGCATCATGCTCTCCATCTATTTGGATTTTTGAGGGCCGGCGTTGGACAAAATTAAGCAAATGGATTTTCGTCGGCGCTGGGTCCGTAAATCGACGGCACGGGAACTTCGAGCATGCGCAGATAGACGGAGAGCTGTCCGCGATGGTGGTAGAGATGATTCATGAGGATGGAGCGAAGAAACGCGATGCGGGGGATGGACATCAGGGTCTTTCCGTTTCTCGTGAGACTCCACATGGAGACGAGGCGAGCGTCGTCCATCTTCGCCAGCGTTTCCTTCGCGCTTAGGAGACTCTGAGAAAACGTATCCAGAACTTCCTGTCGATTCCTGGGCTCTGCCTGCGAAAAGCCAGGAGCTTCGAAAGTGTCAGGCACCGCGGCCGCAGTGACGCTAGCTGGCACGGAAGCAATGTGTAGAGCCAGCTGTCCCAGAGAAAAGGATTTCGCGTGAGGTTTCCAAGTGAGCTTGTCGCCCGGGACACGGTCCAAGACCCGTTTGGTCGTCTGCGCCTCCTGGTCCATCTCCATCAAAATTGAATCTGCAAGTCTCATAAGTACTCCTTTCAGTGCGTGAGAGTTTTGGCCTTTGCTGCAATTTCTCAAAATCCAAGATGGAACCCTTTGCTATCAGCGATTTTCGCGGCTTGAGGTCCGGGATCGGCCGGAAAATCTTTCCGCAAGGTAACGGTGCTGCTGCGCCCGTGAACACGGGATTTTATCCGTCGTTTGAAGTTGTTGGATATTTCCCTGGTTTTGCTTTTTGCACGCAACTTGCCCGCGACAAATGCCGTCAGGCCGCCAGTGGAGGTAACGCCGGCGGCGAGCATGGCCACGTTTGCGAGACAGAATGGGCACATGGCGTCCTCCTCTATTGGACCGAGGCCGATCGGGACTGGGAGGACTCGGCTTGCGATTTCATGCGGGACAGCATGTGCAACCAGCCAGTCGAAACGCCTTTACGTTGATCTTCGGTGAGCACACCGAGCGCACTGTGGCGGAAAGTGATGAGTGTGCCGCCCTGCGCTTCTGACAAGCGGTATTGGATGTTGGAAAGGAAGGCGGAAGAAGCAAACAACGGGCCGGTGATTTCTAGTAGCGTGGGCCGTTTGATGGCCTGAACGTTGCCCCAGAAATGGCCGTTGGAGTTGCCGAGGTCGCGGTACCATCTGCCGCCGGGCCAGGGTTCCAGCTTCATCTGCAGGGACTTGCCTTCAGGAGTTTCATTGTAGGGGCCGAGCTGATCGAGCAGCGATTCGAACGTTCTTTCGAGCGATGCCTTCACGTGGATTTCCTGCGTGATGTTCAGCATCAGATCTTCCATTGATTTGAGTTGTGAAGTCATGCTTCCTCCCTATTGGAAATAGTAGATTCCGCGAATTTACGGTCGGCTGTCCTTTTCCGCGCGTTCCTTGATTCTAAGCAGTTGGTGGCTCCAAATCCGTTCGAATGTGCGGGTCCATTCATGCAGCGGGCGTATGGCTGCGGCTTCTGTGCGGTAGAGCATGTTGCGACCGTCGCGGCGAACTGTGACCAGGCCAACGTCGCGGAGAACCCGCAGGTGCTTGGAAACGGAGGGCTGCTCAAGGCCGAGGGCAGCGACGATGTCGCCAACCGGGCGTTCGTCAAAGGCCAGAAAGGAAAGGATTTCGCGGCGACGGGGTTCGGCGATGGCGTTGAAGGCGTCGGAGGTGGTGGAGGCGCGAGCCATGCAAGGGATAATACATACCCATATGGGCATATGTCAAGTGGGCATTTTGTGGGGATCCGAGAGACGTGCG
>QHYO01000382.1 GCA_003224135.1 Acidobacteriota bacterium
ATATGGATCTTCGCCTGTGCCTTCAGAGATACGCCCCCAACGTGAGTCGCGCGCAATGTCTACCATTGGAGAAAACGCCCAGCGGACCCCGGCGGCCGACGATTCCTGCGCCGCAACGCGCGCCGCTCTCTCCACAAGCTCTGGCTCCCAGGTGGCGGCAAGTCCAAGTGGAATCGGGAACGTGGTGCGAAAGCCGTGAATCACGTCGAGTCCAAAAATCAGCGGTATGTGCAGGCGCGAATTCTCAACCGCGATATATTGCAGCGCGTTGGTTTCGCGCGACCCCGTCACATTGAACAGCGAGCCTACCTGACCCTTGCGGATCATGTCTTTGTCGTCGGTCCGGCCCGAAGTCGGACCCGTGGCCTGGCCGGCGGAATACTGCACGAGCTGGCCAATTTTTTCCTCGAGCGTCATTTTCTGCAGAAGCTCGGTCACTTTCTTTTCAAGGACCGGCGATTCAAGCGGGTTGGACGAGGCAATCGTTTTACCGCGCGGCGCCGGTGATTGCGCCGGCAACACGCGCGGAAACAAACTTCCCACTCCGCATAACAACAGCAAGGAAAAAATCGAGACGCAGCTCCGGAAAGGAACGTTATCGTTAACGCGTGAAGACCTGCGAAGTTTCATGGCTGAAATGATTGCACCCTTGCTGATTTAGAATTTGCTGCGACATTAGGAGGCGGTTGCTCTATGGCCCGGAAAACGATTGGAGCAACCGTCCGAACTGCAGCAAGTGTATCGCGATAATCGCCATAGGTAAATCGATTTATCTGCTGTTTTTCGTATATACAATTCAGGGATAATTGGCTTACCTTACAGGCGTGATGGTGTAGCTTGCCGCAGGCTTTTGCCTGTGACAGACTACGCAAACATCAAACCTATGTCACGCCCGAAATCCGCCAGGCTCGCCGCTTCGCAAAATTCTCCGGAACAAAAGGTCAACCTCCGCGAACTTGCGGAGCACTTGGGATTATCGGTGGCCACTGTGTCACTGGTGATGAACCGCTCTCCCGCAGCGAAATCAATTCCCCACCACACACAAGCGCGGGTTCGCGCCGCAGCTCGCGAACTGAATTATCGCCCGAACGTCATGGCGCGGATGCTGCGTCAGCAGCGCAGCTTTACGGTTGGAGTGATCGTACCCGAAATCAGTGAAGGCTACGCAGCGCTTGTTCTCTCTGGCATCGAAGACCACCTTCTTCAGGAAGGCTATTTTTATTTTGTCGTCAGCCACCGCCACCGCAACGATCTGATCGACGAGTATCCGCGTCTGCTGCAACAGCGCGCCGTCGAAGGTCTCATTCTTGTAGACACGCTCTACCAGGCAGGAGTTTCCGTGCCCATCGTCGCGGTTTCTGGACACAAGCATTTGCCCGGGGTCACAAATATTTCTTTGAATCACAGCCGCGCTGCGCGCCTGGCCCTCGATCATCTTTCGAGTCTTGGCCATCGGAGGATCGCCTTCATCAAAGGCCAAGTCTTCAGTTCCGACACCGAGATACGTTGGAAGGCGGTGCGCGCGGCAGCGCACGAACTCGGCTTGACCGTGGACGACAACCTGACGGTTCAGCTGCAGAGCGAATCGCCCACGCCGCAACCCGGCTACGAGATGACCTGCAAGTTATTGCAAACCGCGCTGCCCATTACCGCGCTGTTTGCCTTCAACGATATTTCCGCGCTCGGCGCGATTCGCGCACTCCGTGAAGCGGGCCGAAGAGTCCCTGAGGACGTGTCGGTCATCGGCTTTGACGACATTCAGAGCGCGGCGTACCAGAACCCGGGATTGACCACGATTCGACAGCCGCTACGCGAAATGGGAATGACCGCGGCGGAAACTTTGGTGCGCCGGATCAGCGCGCCAAAGAGTGCGGACTATCCAAAAAACATTGTCGTTGAACCGGAATTGATTGTGCGAGGAAGCACAGCCCGGCCGTCTTAGGTCAATCTTTTTCCTGCGTAACAATGTGCACATCCACCTGCGGCGATTCGCGTAGAAATCGGTGCGCCGCGGACAGATTCAAATATTTTCTCCATCCGTGCTCGACCGATCTTCCAAAAATAACTTGCGTAATATGTTTTTCGCGCACAACTTGTGCGACTGCCTCCGCTACACTCGCAGCTTTCAACTCGATCACTTTTGCGCCGAGGTTTTCCGAGAATCGGAGGTTCGCAGCCACGGTCTTTTTATCTTGTTCCTGACCGTCGCGTCCCGTGTCCACGTGGATTACATAAAGCTCCGAATCGAGCCGCCGCGCCATCCTCGCCGCGCGTGCAATCAGATATTGTGCCGACGGATTCGAGCTCACGCACACAGCAATGCGCTCCCGCACCCCCCAGTTTTTCTGGATGTCCTTCGCAGTCATGTAATTTTCCAGGCTGCGGTCCACCTGTTCGGCAACCTGACGCAAAGCCAGTTCGCGAAGCGCAATCAGGTTGCCGCGGCGGAAAAAATTGTTCAGAGCCTGCTCAACTTTTGTTGGGATGTAGACATCACCGCGGCGCATGCGATTCTGCAGGGCTTCCGGCGTCAGGTCCACCATCACCGTTTCACTGGCCGTCATGGGCACCCAATCGGGAACCGTTTCGCGAATGGCGACGCCTGTAATGTTGCGAACAACGGGAGAGATACTTTCGATGTGTTGGATGTTGAGCGTCGAGATCACGTCTAGGTTCGCCGCGAGCAGCGCCTGAACGTCCTCATAGCGTTTACGATTTTTGCTGCCCGGAATATTTGTATGAGCGAGCTCATCCACCAGCACCACGGCAGGCTTGCGCGCCAGAATTCCGTCCAGGTCCATTTCTTCAAACAGCGTGCCCTTGTACTCGATTTTCTTGCGAGGCACAACTTCGAGCTGCGTAACCAGTTCTTCGATTGCTTTGCGGCCGTGCGTTTCGACGACGCCGATCACCACATCTTCGTCACGGCTGTGGCGGCGGATGGCTTCGCTGAGCATCGCATACGTTTTGCCGACACCCGGCGCATAGCCCAGAAATAGCTTGAAGCTCCCTCGTGTTTTTTGTGAAGGAGAGGCGACATCGAGCCAATCTTCTGGCTTCTTGGTCACTTCGTGTTCGCTCCCGTGTCGACCGGCCAGTACGATAGAATTATGGAATGAAACGTTCCGCCCGGCTCCGCGCGGTGCGCAGCCTGCTCGCACTGCTGATCGTCGCCGGAATTACCGTCTTCTTCCGTGATGCCCTTCCGCGGGTAAACCAGACAACCGTCGCGCTGTCTTTCCTGCTCGCAATTTTAGCAGTTTCCGCCGTCTGGGGAATGACGGTGTCGGTTCTGATGTCGATCGCCGCAATTCTTGCCCTCAATTACTTTTTCCTGCCTCCCGTCGGTACGCTTACCGTTGCCGACCCGGAAAATTGGGTCGCGCTTTTCGCGTTTCTGGTCACATCCGTGACCGGCAGCCAGCTCTCTAGCCGCATCCGCCGCGAAGCTGATATCGCGAATCGCCGCCGCCGCGAAATTGAACACTTATATGCCTTCAGCCAAAAGCTGCTCGGTGAAGGCAACGTCATTCAATTGATGAATGCGATTC
>QHYO01000383.1:0-2657 GCA_003224135.1 Acidobacteriota bacterium
GAGCCCCGAAAGGTCAAACCCGTGTGTCGTGACCTTTTGCTCGAGAATTGCTCCCGGGTTGTTTGGGTCGTCGATCTCTGCGCGATCTTGACTGTTGCGGTGCCAATTGGGCGTGATGCGCATGGCAACCGGCCAGTAGGTTGGCTGCTGCCAAATGGGAGCGTCTCTGTCGTTACCTAGCTGGTAGCCGTTGTCTTTGAATGTCTGGCCAAAGGCGTTGAGCTTTGGCCAGGCTTCGTGGCACGCCGAGCAAGGCAGCCCATATTTTCGAGCGAAAGCAGGTATGGCGCGCACGCCGGAAGCGGCCGCAGCATAGAGTGACGGGCAGCAAAAGACTGCAAACAACACAAATAAAACGACTTGCCTTGAAAAACCGCCCGCAGCAAATTTGGCGAGCTTTCCAGTTCGGCGAACAGGGATACGCGACCGAGAATGCATGCCACCTCCTCTACACAAATCGAGTAAAGCTTTTGACAAATAAAAGACAATTCTTTAGTGACAAAAAAAAAGGCCGCAAACCAACGAACACAGTTCTTGTGAAACTGGCGGGCTTGCCCGCAATCGAACGAGGCGAGAAGTGAAGGAAGTTTGTCACGTCAAAGGCGAGAGCCAGACTTAACCCCAGTAAGCGTCGGAGAAACTTTTCTCTCTTCAACGTACTTCAGGCTGACTTCTTCGAGCTGAAAACGCGGCGATACTACGACCGCTAGTAATCAAATGCAAGCTAAAAATTTTATTTCTTCATTCCCGCCATAAATCGGGACCACTCGATCACGGCCTCGGATAGTGCTTGTGAAACCGATCAGCGCTCAAGGTTCTTCCAGACTTCGGTGCCGGCGATGGAAAAATCGTTGACAGAGTTGTTGCCTGCGGGTTACCAACATTCGGCGGAAAAAACGGTCCGCGCAAATTCTTCGCGACTCCGCTGATGCTATGCGGCTCTAACCTTATGAAAAGTCTCGTACAGTCGATCCTGGCGATAAAGGATCGCGATTCCGTTGCGATGACAACTCCTTTCGCCATTCGCGCTTTGGTCACCGCCGCTCTTACGCTCGCGATTTTTATGTATTGTTGCCTGTACGCCACCACCACTGCCGCCGACAAAACAACCACTATCGGATTTAGCGCTGAGTTGGAAGGTAGAGAAGCGGATGTTCGTGAGGCTCTCGAGTCCGTTGTGAATGACACGATCGTTCACGGCACCTATGTGTACGATAAGGAACAGACCTTGAGCGGTGCCGAAGCAGTTGAGTCCTCAAAGGCACTCGGCGTGTGGACTGGGCCGGGCAAGATTTACTACAAGGTATTTCGCAACGCACTCGCGCCCAGAAATTTCAAAGGCAGCGAAGATCAAGGGATTATTACTGTCAGATACGTGTTGCAAAACGTTGCGCCGGACCGTTTTCGAATCTACATCGACGCGGTTTTTGTCGAAAATGAGCACCGCAATGTACATCCCTCGGAAGGCATCGTGGAATCAAGCGAATTCAGGGAGATTGCTGAATGGTTGAAGGGCATTCAACTGCAAGAAAAAAAGAACGAACAATCGCGGGCTCGGATTGACGCAGAAATCGCCGCAAAACAGGATCTGTTGCGTCGTCGCCAGCAGGAAGCCGCGAGGCTTGCCGACGCCGAGGCCTCCGCACAGGATCTTGTCAAACGAGTGCAGGACTTGCGGCACAAAGTCGAAATGAGAGTCTCGACTTCTGGTGCGCGCGTAAAGTCGGCTCCATTTGAGGGCGCTGCAACTCTTCAGTCTTTGAAGCCGTCTACCGATGTTGTGGTGCTTATCATCTCGCCTTATTGGCTGGGAATTGAAACTTCGGATGGCCACCGCGGGTGGATCCGTAAAGAAGAGCTGGTCGCTCTGCCGTGAATTGGCCTATCGCACAATTTGTCCGGTTCCGGCTTGTCTTGCTGTTCCTCGCAGCAATTTTGGTCACAAGCGCGCGGGTCCAAGCCCAGGGTGATCCCGCAGAGCGGACGTTTACGGAGCCCCGCGCAGACGTCGAGAAGGTAGTTGCAGACGTAAAAGCGCACTCCAGCGGAAAATTGCCGGCCCTTGAAGGATTCGTTGGGCAAACGCAGCAACCGGTCGAGCGGTACGAGCGTGCCTACTACCAATGTTTGTTTCAGGTGATCCCTTCGCTTTCCGGCGAAACCTCAGTGCGCGTGACCGCAAAAATTACCGCGTGGTACGACGATCCCGACAAGCAGAGATCGGGCTACCAGATCCTTACTTCAAATGGCCGCCTCGAAAATGATGCGTTGGACCGAATTCAAGAAGCACTGGAAGGCTCTGGCTTAAGTGGTACGAAGACAAATCCGCAGCCAAAGTACAACTTAACTTTAGGACCGGCCATTCCGCTCGGCTCCCCATCACCACGAGTTGCAGGCGGAACTTCAAAGTATTTAGATCGAGCAGAAGGGATGACCAGCGCGCAACCTGTAAGCGAAGCGGAAATCGAAGGCCTGACAAAAAAGCGCGAGGCAGCGGAAAAGCGCGTCCAACAGCTGAATAACGCGCTACAAAATCTGCAGGAACTATTTAACAGCCAGACAAAACCCGACAATCTGGTGGCGATCAGGGGAAATGGAACTCCCGTCTACGCGCGACCGGAGGAAGCTGGCAAAGCCCTCTTCACCGCCATGGCAAG
>QHYO01000383.1:2765-9850 GCA_003224135.1 Acidobacteriota bacterium
ATTCCCGGATGATCCTGCGACCGTGTCCGCAGGCGGCACGAAGCCTGTTGAACGGTTTCGTATTACGCGCGAAGAAATTGGCGTGTTCTCAGGAAACTGGGAACCGTTGCGCGGCAAAACCGTGAAAGTGTATTCGGTACAGCCAGCGCAATCGCCAACCCTTGAAACGTCCGCTCGCGAGAAGCGCAATTTCGTAAAGGAACTGTTCTTGCGCGCATCGAAAGAGCATTCCGAAACAGATACCGTCACGGCTGGCGTTGTCGTGGTGTTCGATTCGCCTGATGGGGGCCAGGCATCGGCGACTCTCGCCTCCCTGGCACAATGGCAACAAGGAAAACTTTCCGAACCGGCGTTCTGGCAAGCATGTTTGCTCGATCCGCCGGAGACGTTCAATACTGCGGCCAAGAAGCAATAAATATTCTTTCACCGATAACGGGCTATATCGGCATGGCGGTGCAGGCCCTTGGCGTTCTTCCGTGTATTATCAAGGACGGAGAAGATGGACCGGCCGAGAAGTCCGGTCTGCCCAATTCCAAGATTCCATGGCGGAAATCACGACTCTTCGCGAAGCGATTGCAGGCCTGGTGCGCGACGGCGATGTCGTCGCGATGGAAGGCTTCACGCATCTGATTCCCTTTGCCGCGGGACATGAAGTCCTTCGACAGCAACGGAGGAATCTGACCCTGGTGCGCATGACGCCGGACGTGATTTACGATCAACTCATTGGCGCCGGTTGCGCGAAGAAATTGATTTTTTCGTGGGGCGGAAATCCAGGGGTCGGTTCGCTGCACCGCTTGCGGGATGCCGTAGAGCACGATTGGCCCGCGCCGCTTGAAATTCAGGAGCATGGACACGGAGATCTTGCGAACGCCTACGTAGCGGGAGCGTCGAACCTCCCGTTCGCCGTGCTGCGCGCGTATGCGGGCTCTGATCTTCCGAAGCACAACGACAAAATAAAATTCATTCAGTGTCCCTTCACGGGAGAATCACTCGCGGCCGTGCCCTCGATTCGGCCGGACGTCACTGTGATTCACGCGCAGAAATCCGATCGTAAGGGAAATATTCTATTGTGGGGAATTCTTGGCGTGCAGAAAGAGGCAGTATTGGCTGCGAAGAGAGCTATCGTCACGGTTGAAGAAATCGTCGACGAACTGAATGCCTGGCCAAATGCCTGCATCCTTCCACATTGGACGATATCTGCAGTTTGTCGCGTGCCCGGCGGAGGGTTTCCGTCCTATGCGCATGGATATTACGAGCGGGACAATCGCTTTTATCAGGCCTGGGACGCCGTCGCGCGAGATCGCGACACCTTTCAAAAATGGATCAAAGCCCACATCCTGGACACGGACAATTTTGAAGAGTTTCGCCAGGTACTCGCCGAATCGGTTTCGCAGGAAACGTGATGACTCCATCTGCATACACGACAAACGAAATCATGACCATCGCAGCGGCGCGACTCCTTAAAAATGGCGCGGTGTGTTTCGTTGGCATCGGTCTGCCGTCCACTGCCGCGAATCTCGCGCGGCTGACCCACGCGCCGGATATTGTTTTGATTTACGAATCGGGCCCCATCGGAGCAAAACCTTCGATACTTCCGCTCTCGATCGGCGATGGGAACCTCGCCGAGACAGCAGATACGGTGGTCTCGACACCGGAAATTTTCCGTTACTGGTTGCAAGGCGGCCGGGTAGACGTTGGATTTCTCAGCGCCGCGCAAATCGACCGCTTTGCAAATATCAATACCACCGTGATCGGGGACTACAAGAAACCTGGCACGCGGCTGCCCGGCGCCGGCGGTGCGCCGGAAATTGCGAGCTGCGCGGGCCAAGTGGTTCTGGTGCTGAAGCAGTCGGCGCGCGGGTTCGTGAAAAAACTCGATTTTGTAACTTCGGTCGGCCACCTTGACGGCGGCGATGCCCGGCGCCGTCTGAATCTTCCCGGCAAAGGGCCGGTTGCGGTAGTGACCGATCTCTGCCTGATGGAACCCGATCCCGCCACGAAAGAACTCACCGTCACGCAACTCCATCCCGGCATAAGCGCCGAACAGATCAGGAAAGCAACGGAGTGGGAAATCCGTTTTGCGCCGGAGCTGAAAGAAACCCTGCTGCCAACGAAAACGGAGTTGGAAATTTTGCGGGATTTGGAACGGCGTACCAGGTTGGCGCACGGAAACCTCACGGCGGCGTAAATGAAAACGGCTTTCATTTGTGATGCAGTTAGAACTCCGATTGGTCGATACGGCGGTTCCCTTTCCTCGGTTCGCACTGATGATCTTGCTGCTATTCCACTCCGTGCGCTGCTACAACGACATTCGCACGCAGATTGGGAACAGCTGGACGAGGTCGCTCTAGGCTGCGCCAATCAAGCTGGCGAAGACAATCGCAACGTCGCGCGGATGGCACTGCTGCTTGCGGGAATTCCGCAGAGCGTGCCGGGCGTCACCGTAAATCGACTTTGCGCCTCAGGTATGGAAGCCATCGGAAGCGTAGCGCGCGCGATCGCAGCGGGCGAACTGGAATTCGTGATTGCAGGCGGCGTTGAGTCTATGTCGCGCGCACCGTTCGTGATGGGCAAGGCGGATGCCGCGTTTTCGCGGTCCGCGGAAATTTACGATACGACGATCGGCTGGCGATTCATCAACCCGCTGATGAAAAAACAGTACGGCGTGGACTCCATGCCGGAAACCGGAGAAAACGTCGCGGAGGAGTTCGGGGTAACGCGGGAAGACCAGGACGCTTTTGCTTTGCGAAGCCATCAGCGTGCAGTGCGCGCGCAAGCGAGCGGATTTTTCGCGGAAGAAATCGTTCCAGTAGAAATTCCAGGAAGGAAAGGACCTACGAGTGTTGCGAGCGATGAACATCCGCGGGGTGACACAACGATGGACGCACTTGCGAAGCTCAAGCCCGCGTTTAGGACTCCCGGAACCATTACTGCGGGAAATGCTTCGGGCGTAAACGACGGTGCGGCGGTAATGATTGTCGCTTCTGAAGAAGCCGTAAAACGTCACGGGCTCACGCCGCGAGCGCGAGTGATGGGAATGGCAGCCGCAGGGGTGCCGCCACGGATTATGGGAATCGGGCCGGTACCGTCCACGAAGAAGCTTCTTTCGCGGTTACAACTCTCCATTGGCGGTTTCGACTTCATCGAACTGAATGAGGCGTTCGCTAGTCAATCGCTTGCCTGCTTGCGGCAACTAGGAATTGCGGATGATGCGCCGCACGTCAACCCGAACGGCGGGGCTATTTCGCTCGGCCATCCACTCGGAATGAGCGGCGCGCGTTTGCTGTTGACCGCTGTGCACCAGTTGCAGAAAACGGGAGCAAAGCGAGCGCTGGCCACGATGTGCGTCGGTGTTGGGCAAGGCGTTTCGCTCGCGATCGAGCGAGTCTGATGTGAACGAGCAATCGCGACGCACTCACTTCCGCAACAGAAAACGAATCACACGATCAGTAAAGCGGCCGTAAGGTGGCCTCAGAAAACTCAGCATGCTGAATCTGCTCTGAATCAGTACCCCCTTCTGTTTCGAGAACGCATGAAATCCCGCTTCTCCGTGATAGTGACCCATACCGCTTGGGCCGACGCCTCCGAAGGGCAAATTGTTTTGCGCGATGTGAAAAATGACGTCGTTCACCGTGACGCCGCCCGAAACTGTCGATCGCAAAATCTCAGCGGCACGATCTCGATCGTAATCGAAGTAGTAAAATGCCAGAGGACGAGGATGGTCGTTGACGTACTTCAGCGCGTCCTCAAGCTTTCGGTAGGTCATGACCGGAAGAATCGGACCAAAAATCTCTTCCTGCATCACGCGCATGGAATCGTCAACATCCAGCAGAGCGACGGGGGCAAAAACACGGTTTTCTGAATTGCATCCTTCGGTATTGTTCCCGAGCGGAATTGCGCGCGCCCCACGAGCAACCGCGTCTTCTATGTAACCAGTCAGTCGATCATAGTGTGAACGGTTGATGATGCGCGTGTAGTCAGAGTTTTTCGTCCATGTTGGATACAGACACTGCGCGACATCCCGCGACAGTTGCGCGAAGCCTTCAGGCTGCGACTCGTGGACAAATACGTAGTCCGGCGCGAGGCAAGTTTGCCCCGCGTTGTACAGTTTCCCAGTGAGAATCCTCTCGACAGCGGTTCGCAACGGGAAATCCGGGTGAACGATCACCGGAGATTTGCCGCCGAGTTCCAATGTCACCGGCGTCAGATTTTCGCTTGCGGCACGCATGATCAATTTCCCGACGCGCGTTGATCCAGTGAAGAGCAAATGGTCGAAGGGCAACGAAGCGAACGCTGCAGCCGTACTCGCGTCTCCGGTAACGACTAAGATGTATTCTTCCGGAAAGATCGCTGCGATCATGTTTTTGAGGAGTTCCGCGGTACGCGGCGCCAGCTCGGACGGCTTGAGCATCGCGTGATTGCCTGCGGCAATCGCGTCAATCAACGGCGACAGCGTGAGAAACACAGGGTAATTCCACGCACCGATAATCCCGACCACCCCCAATGGCTGGTAAATGATTTGCGCTTTCGCCGGGAAAAAATTGAAGCCGGCGCGGACTTTTCGCGGCTTCATCCATTTGGCAAGGTGGCGTTTCGCGTGCCGGATCAAGTCCGCAAGCGGCGCCAATTCGAGCAGCAGTGTTTCTTGCCGCGCGCGGCCGCCAAAGTCCTCGTTCACCGCGCGAACAATTTCTGACTGGCGTTCGAGCACTACTTCTTCAAGGGACTTCAGCGATTCAAGCCGCTTGGCATAATCGGGGACCGCGGAATGGAATGCGGCCCGCTGGCGATCGAACAATTCTCGTAACGTCGAACCACCTGAGCCGGCCGCTTGCCCGGTTATGTTTTCACGAATTGCAGACATAAATGAATCCCGCACGAATCCTGCCCAAATCTCTAACAACGGCGCCAGATTGTACGCCGACGGGGCTCCGCGTGCCGCAAAGGCCTACCCCGGTTTCTTCTGAAGTGTTCTGAAGTTACAGAAAACAAGGGAGTTGAGTCAACTTCTACGGACACGGATCGTAAGCTCAGTGAAAGCACCGGATGCGTCACAGTCGGGAGCTGCCTACCACTCAGGAAAAAATCGGCTCGCGGCCAATTGCACAAGCTATTCTATCATCGGACCTATTACATTTCTATAAATAACACACTAAGTACATCCCTTCGAACGCCCGGAGAGGCTGGCTCCCGAATGTTCCTCAGACAGACGTCTGCGTCGAGTCATTGCTCAAATGAAATGTTTTCGCTTGAAGCCGACTGGTTCTGGCGGCGTTACTCTTTGCGGGCGGAGTCAGGAATGGAGATGTCGCCATAAATTTCATCGGGTTTGCGATGGCGTTTATTTACGTTGGGGCCCTTAAAGTCGACTTCCGACGTGGCGCGTCCTTCAGTTCGCCGGACTATACTCGGCACAACCTTTGACTTCCTTCTTTTCAATCTTTTCCGAATCGCCGCCATTTTTGTTTCTCCTTCAAGCTCTAGTGGTCTGTTCCGTCAGCCTGTCCGCGACTTGGAGCCAGCAATCACCAGATTGGCAGAAATGGCGCCTAAGATCGCTTTTGGCCCGGTTTTCCATGTCAAGGACGGAATGAATACTCAGACTCGCGCCCCTGCGCCAGATACACGGAGGCGGAGACGGGTTCGCCCGAATTGCAGCGACTCACCTGCGATTCAGCTCGATTTTTTTCTGGGTACCTTCGCGCCTTTTTTTCGTGCTTCGGAGAGCCCTATGGCGATCGCCTGGGATCTACTTTTTACACGGCCACCCTTACCACCTTTTCCGGACTTTAGCGTTCCATGCTTTCGACGCGTCATCGCGCTTTTAACAGATTTGCCAGCGGCTTTTCCGTATCTCGGCATTGTTCCTCCTGTTTTTTCCTTCAACCTATTGTGACTGGAAACGAAATTACATCAGGCCGATGCGGCCGAGATTTTCGACTCGTTTATGCTGATCAAGACTTTTGTGTAGCCCTCGATCCGTTTGTCGAATTTCTTATAGGCTTCAGGCACATCGTCGATAGAAATATGGTGGCTCACGATTTTTCCGGCTTTCGCCTTGCCACTGATGATCAGGTCTCTGAGATATTCGTTGTACCGTTTAACTGGGGCCTGGCCGCTACCGACAGAAAGGGACTTGTCGAATATTTCAGCGACTCCGAGCGGAAACACTCCGTTTTGCTGCAAGCTATCCTTCGCTCCAGGATCCGGGGCGAGATAGACACCGATGATTGCCAGATGGCCGGTCGAATTGACCGCGCGGAGGCAGTTCTCCAGAACTTGCGTAGGCTTTTCTCTTGAAGGCGCTTTGTCGTCGCGTGCCTGACAACCAACGGCATCAATCACGCAATCGACTCCCTTTCTCTTCTCTTCGCCTGGCCTGGCGCTCGGTTGAACTTCCTGGCGATTTTTTCGCTCTGCGAGAATTTGGTCAACGGGATCGCTCTTGGAAAAATCGATGGGTATGGCGCCAAATTCTTTCGCTTTGGCCAAACGCTCGGGAATGCAATCGACCACGTACACTTCGGAAGCGCCCTTTAACGTCGCGCTATGAGCGGCTAGTAGACCAACCGGTCCTGCACCAAAAATAGCGACAGTTTTTCCAGGGCCGACACAGGCCAGCTCCGTTGCGTGGTAGCCGGTCGGAAAAACACCCGTCATCCCACTTGTCCCAAGGCTTGGCTGGAAGTTTCAGGCAATTAAAATCTGCGTAGGGCACAAGTACGTACTCGGCCTGCCCGCCTTGGTAAGGTCCCATTCCTGCATCGCCATAGGCGGCACCCGTGTACTCTGGATTCATCGTAAGACAGATATGAGTGTGCCCTCGATGACAGTTGAGGCAAAATCCGCACGAAATGTTAAAAGGCAGCACGACGCGATCGCCACGCTTGATGCTTTTTACCGCATCCCCAACTTGTTCAATCACTGCCACGATTTCATGCCCGACGACAGTTCCTTTCTTGAGGGGCGTCCGCCCGTCATACATGTGGAGATCGCTCCCACCGATTCCGCTCGTGGTGACTCGCAGCAAGGCGTCGGTCGGCGCCTTCAAAGTCGGCTTGGCGCGCGATGATACCGCCATTTTT
>QHYO01000384.1:0-3411 GCA_003224135.1 Acidobacteriota bacterium
CACTGGATCCCAGCGCGACCACGGAGCTAGCCCGTCGTGCAACTCCATCTTTCGCGGGCCGACGCGCCGTTCGCACAGCGGCGCCATGTTGACTCGCCAGGTTTTTGCCGCCTGTTCAAGATCTTTCTTGCTTAATTCCATCTGCACGAGTTTCTCGGCTTCCACCAGTGTGTGCGCAGAGACTTCAGGTCCGACGGGTTTTGCGGTTCCAAATGCCGGTGGCATTCCTGCCGGCTCTTGTGTGGGCTCTTGTGTGGGCTCTTGCGCGCGAGCGCTCGCTATCGCATCCGGCGCAACCGCCGTTCCAACCAATCCCAAGCCGGTCGACGCCAAGAATTCTCTTCTTGTTTTCATGACATCCCTCTGACGAACCAGTGTACCCGCACATCGCCATACAGAGAAAAACCGGTTGCAAACGGATATTTCGCCGCCCGCGCCGCATTGGTGTATAACCGCTACGCGTCCGGGTGGTCGAAAACAAAAACCCGGCGGAGAACTACACGGAGAGAAAAGATGAAAAAAGTACTGGTTATGTCCGCACTCGCAGTCTTAGCGATGGCCGCGGTTTCGGTAGTTGTTGCTCAGGCTCAGAAAGGTAAGCACGTCGTCTATGTATCCTCAGCAAAAGCCACATTTAAACCGTCGCAAATGGGCGGCGTTTCCATGCAGGTCTTACGGGGCGACCCGGACAAGGGCCCTCATGCAACATTCACTAAATTCGATCCTGGATACGATGCGGGTATGCACACCCACACGAACGATGTTTCCCTGGTCGTCATCAAAGGCGCGTACCTGTATAAAGATGACGCTGGAGAAAAGCGTGTTGGGCCAGGCGAATTCCTTCTTGTGCCGGGTGGACACAAACATTGGAGCGGCGGCGATAAAACCGAAGGCGCGCTCTTCTACCAGGAAGGGTCGGGAAAGTTCGACCTAATACCGGCGAAATAGCGAACTATCGCGTCCTGCCTCACGGAGAGCCAGATTGGCATGTTTCAGGCCTGTTAGTGAGTCTGCCAGCGTCGAAAAATTAGACGCCCTTTCGAGGCAGTCTTCAAGCCCCTTCAGCCATTGCGCCGGTAGCTGGCCCAGTTTTGTGGATTTAGTGGCGCCATCTCGGGTTTTGGTTCAAGCCAAGCCTCTTCGGAGAGAGCTCCCGTACGCATCTGCAAACCGCAACAGATCGATGACGTCTTCCGGGTCGATATTTTGGGAGAAACAGCGCCGCTGACGGTCTGATTTTTGTTTGCTTCTCTCGGCCTTTTCTCTGCGCGCTTACGGTTTTCCGATGGATGACGCCGGAGTGCTTTCCGACTTCACGGCCACCGCGCCCGAGTCGTTCGACGGCGAGTTGCCGCCCTGCCTTGTCAGGTAAACCAGGAACGGCGCCACCTCAAACGGCATCTTTTCATATTCCGCAATCGCGGCTTCTGGTTGCGCCTTCAGCAGCAGCAACCGGTCGTCCCGCGGTTCAACTTTGATCCGCCCGCCAAGTGGCAGAGCTACTGTGGCGTTCGCCGTCTTCCTAGCTTGCTGAGCGGCCGCGGCGATCGTCCAATGCTTCGGTACGCGATTCCCCAGGTGTGGGCTGATCAAATTGGGTACGTCTTTTTCCCGGTTTTGCAGGGCCTCAAAAAATGCCTGGACGGTGCCCGACTGATCCTGGTAGGGAGACTTCTTCAGCAGTTCAATCCCCTTGAGGTTTGCGGCGTCTTCCTCTTCAGCGGTGCGCGCGAATCCGAAGTGATGAAAGGTCTCCTTTTCGTTGAAACGGATGCGATTGAAAAAAGCAAACTGCGTATCCATGCGGTGTCCGAGCAACACGTGGCTGAGTTCGTGCGCAAGAATCGCCGCCAAACTTGTTTCGTCTGGCAGCACGTCGATCAATCCCCGGCTTAAAACAATCGTGTGCCCCATGGTGAATGACTCGAGCGTCGAGGTCATCAACACGCGGCAGCGCACCTCCGGCTGGATGTCCAGATCGTTCGTCACTTCCAAATTGTTGACCACTGTCTCCAGTACCTTGTCCACGTCGCCATAGGGCGCCATCAAGCCCATGTGCTGCATCTTTGCCGCAACGTTGTCTTCCGCGAGCCGCCCCCACGCGCGCTTCGCTTGCAGGGGGGAGTATCCGTTGCCCGCTCCTGCCTGATCTTTTATCTGCGGTCCTTCCACCAGGACATTGCTCAGCGCCTGTTCTTCCTGCGCGAGATTCAGGTCGTAACCCCACAAGCGCGTCTGCGCCTTAAACGGTCGGAACGCGGAATTTTTAGCTAAACCATACTCCACGTTGCCTTCTTCGCTATAGATGAAGGCCGGTAGCCATTCGTTCTTGCCCGAGTTCTCGCGCCAACTGTCGAAATTAAAATAATAGCTGGTCTTCGACGACCCGCCGTACGACCCGTTGAATCGCACAATGTGGTAGTCCTGATCCTCCACCCAGATTCGTCCCGCAAACCGCCCCTTTCCGGTGTTTGGCAATGGATCCACGTCGAAAATCAAACAGCGCACTTCACCCAGGAATTCGCGGCCGGAATAGGAAAACTTGTAGTGCTGCCGGTCGAACCCGTCTTCGTCGAGATAAATCATCTGCAGAAAGCCGCGCGGCAGAAACTCCGCCGAGAAAATGTTTCCAATGCTGGCCAGGAATTTGTGCTTGCCGTTGCCATTGATGAGAGGCTCCAGTTGCACACCCTTGTCCAGCTCCGCCCGGCCAAGAAAATATTTGTCGCTGTCCGGCACGGCACCGAGCGCCTTGTCCGGACGAACTGTCTGGATGTAGGTCTCTACCAGCGGCGAATACCGGCGGATGGTGTTCATCTCCGCCCGCTCCTGTGCCACGATTTTGTCCACCACCTGTGCGGTGGTCGTGGGCTCCTCTGCCGCTGTGCCAAGCGGCATCGCTACAAGTGCCAATATTGCCGGCAAGATCTTGAACGTACGCATAGCTTCTCCAAGGACTGTCTAAGGATAGGGATGGCTCGACGATTTCGAGGCTACTCTTCGGGCAAAACCTTGCAAGTTGTACGGAGGAGCAGATTAAGGACAGCCGTCTCGACACTCAGGGGACCCCTGTTCTGTATGCCGGTTGTGCCGAGAAGAATCAGAGCGGCAATCCAAGCAATCCGCGGTGGTCGAGACAAGCGTCGGCCGAGTGGCGGGCGTGCGCCGACGCTGATTCTTTCACTGGCGGATTTTGAGAACACCACGCGAGAGGAGATCTTTGACGAGGCACTGAGGCAGGGACTAGCCGTCGGCCTCGAGCAATCCCCGTATATCCAGATACTATCCGACAGAAAATCAGCGCTGATCCTCAAGGAGATGGCCCGCTCTCCCGATGAACGGCTGACTGGCCAAATGGCGATCGAACTTTGTCAACGCGCCGCAGCAAGGTGATGGTGCAGGGCTCCAGCC
>QHYO01000384.1:3574-4587 GCA_003224135.1 Acidobacteriota bacterium
GACATCGAGAGTCTTTAGGACCATCAACGCCAACGTGCCTTGTAGGACGTCCGTTTTTTGTTTCATAGCACCGCCATTTTGGTTTCCAACAGGAAGGGTGCCACACTTCCTTTGGGAAAACAACAGGTGAGTTGTCGGGCATCTCGCTTGTGTGTGCCATTCAAAATTGACGTACCGAGCCCACGGGAAAGTTGATTTCTTTGGAGATCGAGCGATGGCGCGAACGATTGGTACCGGGGGCCCGGACAGCACGCGTACCACAGAGTTTAGCCTCTCTCTCGCCGCCTGACCGTGAACGGGCGATACGTTACCAAATTTGCGAAAAGAGAGGTCGCGCTCAGCACTCACCGAAGAACCGCGCCCGCACCGTTTCATCCATCGGCAATTCCGGTCCTCCGAACAAGTGATCTGGCACACGCGAAAGGTCTTCGGTAATTTTTGGCATTGCTCTCTGTCGGCGCGCGTCCGCTTCCGGACCCTGCTCCTGAAACAAACTGCGCAGCCAGCAGCAGACGGTACGAGTGTTGTGAAAATAGCTGTCGTGCTGTCGCGCGTACTTGCGGCCCGCGCCATCCCAATCGGAATCGCTCAACAGCGCATCGCGTAGCACGCGTGCATCGCGTAACGTCAAAGCCATCCCCTGTCCGAAGCTCGGATCACTCACAGCAGCCGCCTCACCGATCAGCGCGACGCCGTCGCGATACGGCTGGTCCACCCAAAAGTAACCGGCGTCGAATACTGCCAGTGGTCCCAAACTTTTTGCCTGAGTATAACAATCTCTAAACATCAGTCCAACCTTCTGCGATTGCGCGAGAAATGCTCCCAACTTCTCGCCGCCGTGCAGCCTGAAACTCCCATCCGTCGGGTATCCCAGGTAGGCGCGGAATCGGTTCTTGCTCTGAGGGACGAGCCCGCCGACCAGACCGAATTCCGGGTTGAAAACGAAATTGCATGTGTCTTTGCGCCCGGACACCCCCGTCAGCAACACACCCGCAAAGTGGAACGGATGCGGG
>QHYO01000386.1 GCA_003224135.1 Acidobacteriota bacterium
CTTTTCGGTGGCTTTGCGAGCATTCTCGACGGAATTTTCGAGGAGCACGTTCTCGTACTGGTCCAGCGCTGTTTCGACGAGCTTCTGAGCGTCGACAGATTTTGTGGCGACTGGAAATGCGAACACGTGCCCCGCAACCAGTGCGCTCAGGTGACTCGCGTCGGCCGGACTCTTGGGCTCTGAATCGGCAACACTCACGGTTTGCTGCGGACATGCCCAAGCCGACACTGGGAGCACGGCCGGAAACAATAAAAGTGCGGATCTACGAAAAAATCGATTCATGACCTGACACTCCGCGGCACTTCGCGCCGATGCGGTCTGCGCCTGAAATTTCTCTGCAACTTTAAACTTAGCTGTGTCGAAGCTGCGCCCGTAACTGGCCCAGCGGACAGGTGTGCTGCGCAGGTACTTGGAGTGCTTCTTTGGCCACAGAGACGTTTTGTTCGTATCGAATACTTGCTGCGGAGATTTCGGCGACGGATACTGCGCATAACCTGCTGGAAAGGTGATGTGGTATGTACGAATCTTCTTGGGGAAAATCACTGCGCTGCGCAGCCGCGATGCTGTTGTTCGCCTTTGCGTGTACGCCCGCAGTTCCGGCGATCAAGAATATGGCGGTTGTGGTCTCGGCAGGCAGCAAGCTCGCCGACGTTCCCCTCGCTGACCTAGTCAAATATTGTAAAGGCACTGCTAAATCTTGGCCCGACGGGAAAAATTTTGTGATCGTGCTGAAAAATCCCGATGCGCCGGATATGCATATCGCGTTGCAGAAACTGTTTGGCGGTGGGGTTTCGGACGCGAAAGTGGCAATCGCGAAGCTGAACGAAACACGCCAAACGGTTAAGATTGTTGACTCTGATGACGACCTGCTGCGCACCGTGGACGCCACGCCGGGAGCGGTTGGGATCGTGGACGTCTACTCGATCAACAGTTCGGTGAAGGTTCTGCGTATCGACGGGAAACTCCCATTTGATGTCGGCTACCCGTTGAAGGGCAACTGAGCCAGTCCGCTTTTCTGCGGAAATTCTTCCACAACCTAATTTCTTGGCGCGGGAGTGCCTGCCGAGCGCAGTGTTTTGAGGGCCGTCAGCCCGATCAGGACGATCGCGAGTCCCAGCGCACTCCACAGGACCTCTGGGTGCCGCTCTGTGAATGGCCGCGGATCACGGTAGTTCACCGTTTCTTGTTCGGGTCCCAGAGTCAACGTCCGATAGACGGGTTTCGATGGTCCGAACTCCAGGTAGTGTGCCAGGTCGTATTGCGGTCTGCCCGCCTTCTCATTGCCGTACAGCAACCGATAGTCTTGGCCCGCAGTTTGCTTGAACAGGAGCGTGCGAGGCACGGCGGCCAGGGTCAAGCTTACATTCGCCAGCGGCTGATCATTTCCGTTGATCACTTCCACGCGGACGAATCGATCTCCGCTGATTTCCGGGAACTCGATGCGAAGGGACTCTCTGGTTTTGTCGTCCTGCTTGTAACGGTAAATGACTCCCGAACCCCAGTAAGACCATTCCTTTCCGTCAACACTGCTGCTGACGCGAACCCCGCGGTAAAACTCGGCGCTGTCGGTTCGAAGCTCCGCCTCCGAAACAGGCTGATTTGGAGAAGCGAGGGCCGCGCGCCAGAAACTCTCGGTCGGATCGCTTGATTTCTCCGCAGTAAACGCCGCCGGAATTTCCTTTGTTGGAAACTTGTAGGTTTCTTCATGCAATACGCTGATGCCGCTCACGGGAAACTGTCCAGATGGATCTGCAATGCGCACGCGCACATAGCGGGAGCTCAAACCCTGGATGGGAATAGTTTGCGTGCCGTCCACTGCCCGCGAGCGGAATCGCGCAATGGGTGCGTGCGCTTCGACCGTCCGCCACGTCCTTGCGTCCTCGCTTAACGCAACTTCAGCCCAAACAATGAAGTCAGGGCGGCTCGTTTCCACTTTTACGCGGTCGTAGTTCAGCTGTCCTCCGCCGAGATCGCCAATGACTTGTGTGTAATGGTCCGCTACAAAACTGTTTTCGATGATCTGAGCTGCATGGCTCTGCGGATTGCTGGCGGCATGCCTTTCGGCGATAACGAATGGAACTTCATCTCCCTGCGAAGTCACGATGCGCGTGTCCTCGCAGCCTGCCTGGCAGTGTGCATAGATCTCCCAGGGCAGCGACAATTGTGCTGCTCCGTCGCGTTGCGATGGCTGCCCCTCGATGGGACGCGAGTAGCGCCAGGTGCGCCATTTGTCCGGCAGGTCCGCGGACATGGCGAGAAGGCAACATACACTTGCGAGCAGAAGAGCGGATGTCGCGCGGCGCATCAGGAACTCTCTCGCTCCCGCGCAAATTTCCGCTGGTACAGGAAAGAAACACCAAGCAGAACTGCGCCCAACACAAAAAACGACAAGATGCGATAGGCCCTCTCCAGGAACGAGAGGTCGTACAAGAAAACTTTGCCGACCACCAGTCCGAACAACACCAAACTCTGCCAGCGGAGCAGCGCCGATTTATTCTGAAGGCCCCAGAATAGTAGGCCGGAGGCGTATGCAGTCCACAAGATAGATAGCGAAAGGTGTTGCGCTAGCGCGCCATCCACTCCAGTACTTGTTCTCCCAAAGTAGTCCCAGAACTCCGCTGACAGGGCGATCAGTGCATATATATTGATGGTCACGGCAAAAATGCCGATTTCAATTTGTTCCTGACCTTCTACATGTGTCTTGTAAGTTCGCGCGGCCCACAATGCAAGGCCCAAGCACGCAATCATGACGACGTACGCGCCGAATCGCGCGTTGAAGAGGAATTGTCCTCCTGCGGGAGGCAGAAAAAGCAGCCGCAGCGCGGAGATCGTAAGCAAAAGGTAGCCGGCCTGGCGCAGGAAATTGCTTGCCGCGCGGAATCCTGTCCATACAAGAATCGCGCCTTCAACCGAAAAACTTAGAGTGATCCAATTTCCTTCCAGGCGGATGGGAATCGCCAGAGTGAGAAACGTCAATGCGAGTCCCGCGAATAACAAGCGCGCCAAGCCTGATCCGCCCACGACTGCAACTGGCAGCAGCCGGGCAATGGCTACGTGTCCAGCCGCCAGTGCAAGGAACAGCAATGTGAGCGGCCACTTATCGTTGGGCCACATCAAGATGAACAGGGCCACGGAGTAGGCAAACGAATTCAACAAAATCATCGCGACGTCGAGCTCGCCAGTAGAAACTCCCCGCAGCGCCTTAGCGATCGGCAGCACGGAATAAAGAAGGTAGAAGAGCGTCGCAAACAAGACCGTGCGCTCCAGAGGCGAGGTGCTGTGAAAGAACTCGCTGTACCATCCCCAGAAATAAATTTGCGTGCCGACAAATGCGATGGGTGCCAGCCACTTCCAGTCTTTTTTGGAAGCGATGACGAGCGCGCCGCCGCCCAGCAGAATGAGGTAGGTGAACAAGACGACTTGCTGATCCTTGCCACTGCTCGCGAGAACTGGAGTCAACAGTCCGCCCAGCAATGACAGTACGGCGATTCGCTGTGAGTCGCGACCGATCGCAACCGCCGCCATCACCGCGGTAATCGCAATCATCGCGACAAAACCGACGTCGCGGCTGTACAGCGCGTAATATTGGCAGCCTGCCCAAACGGAAAGGAAAAGTGTTGCCTCGCCCAGCGCGGCGATCCCCTCGGAAAAATACGTGTAGCCTTTGCCGAGCAGCCACTGGCTCCATGGCAGCATCAGCGCTCCGAGTAGGACTCCGATGGCGACACGCCCAGACTGCCCAATCCAGTTATTGTCGAACGCAAATTTAAGGAAATACGAGACCGCGATGAGCAAAGCCACGATTCCGATGCGATTAAACCAGCGTCCGGCAATCAAACTTTCAAGATCCAGCGGCGATGCTTTTCTCGTTCCGTGAATGCTCTGCAACGCCTCAGCTGGCGCCGCCCCGGAAGAGGTTACGGGAGCGAAAGGTGTCTCGCGGGCCGGCGGAGGAATGGGTGGCGGCTGTGGCGGCGTTGCAGGTATTGGAGCACTCACGCGAATTTGATCGGGAAAGTCCTCCGGCAAAGGCTGCGTGGGGACCTTGCCAGTCCGCGCTGACGTTTCTGAAGGGCTGGCCTGCCGTAAGGTTTTCTCAAGTTCCGAGAGTCTCTGCTCGAGGGCAAAGATTCGTGAGGTCAGCTGTGGAATCAGGTGATTTGAGGACTCACCATCAAGACGACGGACCGCGACAAGGGCCATAATGGCGAGCACCGGCCCAGCCAAGACGACCAAGATAGCAAGGATAACTAGACCTTCCATAGGGTGGGAACTGCCGAATTAGAGCATAGGGCGGCGACGCACACAACCCATTTTGGGAACTCTAAGGTTTCAGGAGGTATGCAAAAATGTCGCATTTGAGCGCCCACTGATGCCCAATCTAGCGTTCGAACCTGTACGTTCGGACAGGTTTTTCCATAGGGCGTTCAGCGAAACCAAGACGAAGGCTACACAGTTCCTTGTAGCCGCATAAGACTTTATTTTTGTTGGAGTTGCCGACCAGCAAAACGCGAATGTGGGTACTAGGAAACTGGTTTTATCCCCAAAATGTGTCCTCTGTACCATAGTCGCGGCGGTTCGCCTGCTGTCTAATGGTACAGGTGCAGGGAACACGGACCATCCGGACAGTTCCCGGCATCCAACTAGACGCAGAAGGATGGGGATCCAAGGTTAGGCGGTCGGACCCAAGAACAGGGGACAGAATGAAGAACAAAGACAAAAGCCGCAAGTGGATGTGGTGGTTTCTAGGGGTGGTCCTGGCGATGCAGTTGTACTTTGTTCGGGAGCTTTTCGCGGCGTTTGCGCTGTTTGCATTGGGCTTTGGAGCCATCGCTTTTGTGGTAGCTGCCCTCTATATGCTGCACCAGGGCTGGGCGGTGGCGGTTGAGAAGCTCGCGGTGAGCGAGCATCCAGCGGTGCTGTATACCAAGCACCGAGTGAATTTATTGGAAGATTTTGCGCGCCGCCGGGCTGTTGCGACGGCTGCGGGAGCGGAAGAGTTGGCCAAACGCGCTATTCGTCGCGCGGGCTCAGCGACCGCACGATAAGATTTTGTCCGTGACTTTGTAGGGAGAAAACACCGGTTGGGTTGTCCTCCTGCAGCCTTGGCCGGCGAGACGCAATAGAGAAGTAGGAATAAAGAGCCAGTCGCCCTGAGCAAGCGATTGGTTCTTTTTCCTTTCAAGCCAGACGTGAGATCTCCCCGCAAAATAGGAACTCCTGTCCCTAAGTCCAGAAAGCACAACTGAACTAAAACTGACCATCCAACCTGTATTCGAACCGGTTGCATTGAACTATTTTCTTGCACGCCGGTAGAACACAGTCCTCCTCTTTGCATCGTTGTTGCTCCGACTGTATTCGTCCGAAGCCTTGGAGAAATGGCGATCATGAAGAAAATGCGAATGCATTGGTCTCTGCTGGTGGTTCTTGCGTCCGCGGGGACGATGTCTGCGGCCGCGACTTCCCCGCTGAGTATCACTCCGAATCAGATGGTGACCGCGACGGTGAGCATCGGACATCGGGCGGCGATTGGAGTGACCGGAGGGGCCCCGCCATATCACTGGCGACTTGTTTCTAGCGCCTTGCCCGCAGGACTAAGCCTCGATGACATTTCGGGAACGATCGTAGGAGTGCCGGAGGTTGAGGAACATACGAGCGTGGTGATTGCTGTTTCTGACTCAACGGGACAAACTGCGTCCGCACTGGTAAGCGTAAACGTGTTACCCGGCAACTGGGGAACAACGTATTACGTGGACAGCATTTTGGGAAACGACAGCAACGCTGGAACTTCCCTCTCGGCTCCCTGGAAAACGCTGGCGCGCATAAGCAACTTTAGCTTCGCTCCCGGCAGCCGAATTTTGCTCAAGCGGGGCAGCCTCTGGAGAGAAGAACTCAATTTTCCGTCGTCAGGTGTTTCAGGAGAGCCAATCCTTCTCGATGCGTATGGGACTGGAAACGCTCCTGTGATCAGCGGAGCGGATTTGCTTCCGATCACTGCCTGGACGGTTTGCAGCAACTGCCAGCAATATATCTGGCAGATCCCGGTAAAAGCGCAGCCGAACATTGTGCTGTTCAACGGCACGCTGGGAAAACATGAATCCTCGATCGCGAACTTGAACGGCGCAACCGAGTGGTATTGGAGCAGCGGGACGCTATATGTGTGGTTCACTGGGAATCCTGGGTACTCCTATCGGAACCCTGGAGTTGAGGTGGGCACGCGGCCGATTGGCATCGTTTTGTTCGGCGTTTCTTATCTGACTATTCAGAATTTGGATGTGGAAGGTGCCAATGGCAAGCCAACCAACGGTGCGATCTACGCACAAGCTTCCAATTCGCTTGGTAGAAGTAGCCACGACATCAGCCTGCATCGTTTGACGGTAAAAAATGGGGCTGGCGACGGTGTCCACCTGGAGGACTGTAATGCCTGTATTGTGCAAGGCCTGACGGAATCAACGATGGCGAGAAGTGGAATCGTGTTTGTTTCCGCTCACGCGCAGTACCCGGTTGCCTCCGGAGCGATACTCGCCAACACCGCTGCGAATAATCACTACGATGGAATTGGTACATATGGCTGCGCCGTTGGCGCGACGTGTGAAGGAACGCCCGAACCAGCGGGACTGTTCCTTTCTGGCTTGGTGGTCGCGGGCAACACGGTTCATGACAATGGTGCGGGAATTTATTTCCGTTGGACACGGAATTCGCAGGTGATTGCAAACACGTCCTATCGAAATACCGATACGAGCATGGGAGGCGAAGGCGGAGGCATTGAGCTGGAAGCTTCGAGCAAGAACGCGGTGGAACAAAATTTGTTGTATGGCAACCGCACAAATGGTTTGGAAATGTCCAACGATCGTGGTGCGGGAACGAGTATCACGGGTTCATCGGGGAAT
>QHYO01000378.1 GCA_003224135.1 Acidobacteriota bacterium
ATTTGGCGAGAACAGCTGAATCTTCAAACAAGTGGCGAAGCAGAACGAGCGATCACCATCGATGCGTATGGAGAAGGAGCGCTGCCGGAGATCAGCGGCGCCGATGTGGCCCCAGCTGAGGGTTGGACCGCATGTCAGAGCTGCGGCCCCAACATCTGGCAAGCAGGAATCACAACGCAGCCGAACGTTGTGCTCTTCGACGGAACGAAGGGAAACAAACGAGCTGCGTCTGGAGATATGAAAGGTTCGGGCGACTGGAACTGGACTGCGGGTACGCTTTACATCTATGCGGAGAGTGATCCAAGACGGTTATTTCTCAAGCGCGGAGTGGAAGTTGGAGTCAGGCCGATCGGGATTAATCTCACGGGCCTGGCATACATAACGATTAGAAATGTGCGTGTTTGTGCAGCGAACGCCGCGCCTTACGCACTGGGAGCGAACATCTGGGGAATTGCAGCGGGTAGAAAAGGTCCTTCACCGCGCGGCTTACGGATCGAAAGAAACGAAATCGTGAACAGCGCGGGGGACGGGCTTCACCTGGAAGGAGTGCAGGAGAGCACAGTCGATGCCAACTTAGTGGCGAACAACGAAAATGTCGGGATTCAGATTTATCGCAGCCTTGAGGCGTTTCCTGTTTCCGATGTTACAGTCTCGAACAACGAAGTGCATCACAATCACTTCATCGGGATCAATATGGCAGGCTGCCCGGCAGGCGAGAGTTGTAGAACGATTCGTAACGAGAAGCAGTTGACCGTCACGAAAGTCAAAATAACAGGTAACAAGTGTTATGCGAACGGAGCAGGAATCTATCTGCACCAGACGACGGACTCTCTGGTGAGCGGCAACATTTCGCACGATAACACCGATACGTCGCGAAGAGGCGAGGGTTACGGCGTGGGGCTTTCAGGATCAAGCAACAATATTGTGGAGAGGAACGAGTGCTACGGAGCGGCACACGCTGGCATCGAGCTTTCGATTGATATCAGCAAGCCGGCAGTGGGATCGAGCAACAATATCGTGCGCTACAACTTGGTGCACGACAACGGGTCGAATGGATTGATGACTGACTACATGCCGACCCAGGGGACCCGTTTTGTGTACAACATGGTATTCAACCATCCCAATGGCAGCTGTATCTTCGCTAACAACAAGGGGCACGTATTCGCGAACAATACCTGCTTGAACAACCGTGACGGCATCTATCTTTATGTGAGCAAGACTACTCCGGAAACTGGGGAGATCACGGTAAAGAACAATATCATCGTGAATTCACAGAAATATCACGTGGTCGTGGAAAAAGGAGTACAAGGGCCGATCACCTTCGACAACAACGAGTATTTTCCGGATGACCGAGCGAAGTTTAATTGGAAAGATTCGCCGAGCAACTTCGAAGGATGGAGAGCCAAGAGTGGCGGTGATGCGAAATCATTTGTGGCAGACCCGCTGCTACGTTCGCCGAATCCGCAAAAAGCCGAGGATTTTGCGTTACGAAGCGGCTCACCAGCGATTGGAAGAGGCGAAAATCTGGGGGCAGAATTGCAAGAGGCATTGAGCGCGGGCCGCTAGCTTCGTCCCGACCGGACGGTGCTGTGAAGAAGCGCGCGGAAATGGCCCTTGCGAAGGCGAGCGGCCTTTGAGAGCACGCCGCGTATTCCCGCGCGGCTGAACGCTAAGCGCAAGTCGCGCCAATGCGTCTCGAAGAAGTTCTCTCCAACGTCTTTGTAGAATTCGCGTTGGTAGCTCCCATCGAGAATTTCGCGAGAGACGGTGAAAAATCGCGCGAGAATGGATTCCTCCTGCTCGCGAGTCGGCGCACTGGCCCAGCCTCGGCCGGCAAGGTAGAGCGGCTTTGCTTCCACCAAGACAACGCGCCCCTCGGAGTTGAGGCCAACCGAGGCGAGCAGCCCATCGCGCTCCAGTTCGAAGCAGAACGCAGGATACGGCGACGATGGTTGAACTACATGCGCAAAACCGCTGGTGCGATGCGAATGGCATGCGGCTACTACGTTGAATCCGGTTTGCGCCAGAGAATTCATGAGTTCGACAGCGCTGGGATCGGGGCGATTGGTGCCTTCGGCGCCTGCGTGTAAGAAAGCCACATTGCATGTGGCGCCTTGTGACTTGAGTAAAGTGAATGCCGCCTTGCCACGTTCAATCGTCGCTGGTTCGAGCCCGCGCTGACTTTTTGTGGCGCATTCTCTAATTTCGAGTGCGGAGCACCAAATGCCGATTCTGGCGGTTTCGCCGACGTTGAGAACGCAAACTTCGGGAGGATCCGTAAGACTTCTGTCGACCCCCAGCGAAATAATGCCTGCCGTATTAAGGGCCGCTCGCGTAGCGGAGACGCCCGGAGGACCGTAATCGTAGGAATGATTGTTCGCAAGGCTGACGACTTTGCATTTAACGGCGTGCAGGTAGTCGACCGACTCTTGCGGAGCGCTGAAGCTGTCGCCGAGCGATGCCTTCGTTCGAGGGGGGAGTGAGCCAACGTTCACAGGGCACTCAAGATTGACGAGTGTGAAATCCAATTCGTCGAATAAGGCGGAGAGTGGCTCGGCCATTCCGGCCCAGTTCTGCGGGCTCGCGGGGCTGAGGCCAGAGGCGGGCAGGAAATCTCCTGCGATACCGAAACGAGCGACGACGGAACTTGATGGATCTTTCCAGAGCAGCATAAGGGTCGCTTGCGGCAACTAGTTGGATGTGAGAGCAGGAGCGAAGGGCGGCGAGGAAACTTCCGGACGGGAGTGCCTCGAGCGTTTTGGAAATGCTTCATTGTCCGGAATCGGCGGCTTGAAGGCCGTGGCGACGAGCACCTGACCAGGCATGTCCGCTTCGTGACGGTCGAAGTAAAGCACCATCGAATACAGCAGAGGGAATGCAGGAAGCCAGCGGCGCGGGTTGCGAAGAAAGCGTTCGCGGATGCGCGCGCTGCGCTGGGAATTAAGAAGATGCGTGACTGGCTCCCCGGCTGGCCGCAAGCCGGACTGTTCGAACATCGTTGTGAGCCGTTGCTCTGGAAAGTATTCGGTGACGAAATATTTCTTGCTGTGCCAGGAACGGAATTCGCTGCTGGAGTTTTGGGGAAGCAGGCTATCGACAGAGATTGCGAGGCGGCCGCCTGGTTTGAGAACGCGGTAGCACTCATCCAATGCTTTCTGCGCGTCGCGAAAGTGTTCGAAGCAGCTCACGCTCGCGACACAATCGAAGGAGCTGTCGTCAAATGGAAGTTCTTCGGCAAATCCTTGTTGGAAGGTAATGCCGTGTCCGTGGAGTTGTCGCGCCAGGTTGAGCGCTGCTGGATCTGGTTCGAGCCCGACAGTTGGTCCTGCGTACTGTGCGAAATAGCTCGTCCAATAACCGTCACCGCTGCCGATGTCGAGCAGACTGTCCTGTTTGCTCGGCGCGAGTCGACGGAGAAGTTCGTCGAATTCGCGCCGGCGGTTCAGGGAACAAACGCTCTTAATTGTGCTCATCAGGCGAGTCATTAGCATGCGCAACTCCAGTGAAAAATGACATCGGGCGTTGGTACAGGCGACGGCAAAAAACAGGCTAATCAGATGAAGAGCGGTCCGATGAGCGAGGATGCCTCGACATCAACATAAAATCGGCGCCCCAGCGAAATGCGCCAAGACGTGCCGCGAGCAGGAGCAGGCCAGCAACCGTCGCAAGCGAAACGATCAGTGAAAGTTGCCAGCTTGCGTCCATGCAAATCCAGCCGACGATCAATAGCGCTCCCGTCACCGCGTATGCGCCGAATGCCACCTGCATTGAGGACCATCCGCGTTCGAGCAACAGGTCGTAAAAATGTTGGCGGTCGCCGGAGAGAGGCGAAACGCGACGACGGACGCGACGAAGGACTGCCAGGAAGAAATCGAGAAGCGGTAGCGCGGCGAAAACGAGCGGGAGGAGCCAACGGGTTCCAATGTGGTAGTGGACCCTATAGAAGTCGAGGGCGAGAAACGCGACGACAAATCCGAGCGTGGTGCTGCCGGAATCTCCCATGAAGATCCGGGCGGGAGGGAAGTTAAACGCGAGAAATCCGAGGCAAGCACCGAGAAGGATCCACGCCACGAGACCCCCGATGGCCAAAGCGGGATTGGAGTAGAGCGCCGCATAACCGAGCGCGATGAATCCGGCAACTCCTCCAGCGAGGCCGTCCGCGCCGTCGAGAAAATTGAAGGCATTGACGAAGACTGCGACGAAAAGACAGGTGAGCACGATGTCAAACAGGGGCATACCAACGAGTTTCAGGCCCCAGGGGGTTTGGCTGACGAGAACTCCTGCGAACAATTGGGCGATCAAGCGAACGATGGGAGAGAGATTCATCAGATCGTCAAGCAAACCGATATACCAGATCACCATAAGAGCGAGACAAACTCCGGTGACGTTCGGAGCGCCGCGAAATGGCGATAGCATTAATGATGCGAGTATCGCGATTCCGATGGCGATCCCGCCGAGACGAGGTATCGGAACAGCGTGAATCTTCAAGTGCCCGGGAAGATCATGGATATCCAAATTTACGGCAGTATGGCGGATTAAAGGCAAGAGTCCGGCGCAAATCAGGAATGCGACAACGCCTGCTAAATAGCCGTGCGCATTTATTATTGTGAGCATGAGGTCCACTAGTCCGTTTGAGTGAAGTGATTTACTGCGGGAGTTGCAGGCGCTGCGTGTTGCTGCGAGCGGAGCGGCAGCGATGTGAGGTTGTTGGTGATATTTTGGAGAAGAAGGTCGTAGGATTCCGATAGAGAATTCCATCCGCAGGATTGTTCGGCATAAAGTCTGCCAGTGCGGCCCATCGATTCGGCTACAGGGCCACCGGCAAGGTCTGCAATGGATGCCGCGAGACGGTCGACACCGAATTCTCCTGGTTCTTCAACGACACCGCAATGCGCTTCGGCAATCACGCGAGCGGTCTCTCCGGTGGCCAGGGCGAAAATCGGCCGGCCGCAGGCCATGTACATGAAAATTTTGGATGAAAGCAGCCATCTCGAGAATGGGCCAGGTTTTACGAGGGCCAAACAAAAATCAGAGCTTGCAATGAGACCTGGCATCTCCCTGCGCGAGGGAGCTCGCAGAAACAGCGCATTGTTGAGGCCGCGCTGCGCGACGGCGCTTTGCAATTCGTGGAGAGCGGAGCCGCCCGCAGCGAAGACGACGCGAATCTTGGCATAGGGGCGGAGTTTTTCGAGAAGTGCTAGCGCGTGGTCAACGCCATGGTAGACACTGAGTGTTCCCAGGTAGGTGCCGACCTTAAAACCAGATTGTTTCAGGCTCTCGATATAGTCGCTGCGCGCTTCGGGTGTGAACAAGTCGGTGTCCACGCCGTTTGGAATGACGGAACACTTTGCCGCGGGGATTTCTCGCTCGATGAGATCTTTTTTCATTCCTTGCGAAACAACGACGATATGCCGGGTCCTCCGGTACAGAAAGCGCTCGAGAACAAAAGCAGATTTCTGAACTTGGCGGTTCTGGAGGTAGCCAAGAGCGATGGCGGCTTCGGGCCAGAGATCGCGCGCCTCAAGGACGAAAGGAATTCCAAAGCGTTTCGCAGCTAGCCACGCGGAAAGACCGATTGTCAACGGAGGCGAAGTGCACACGATCACGTCGGGCCTTGCCGCAAAGATTGCGCGGACAGCGCTGGCAAACAAAAATGAAAAATAGTTTGCCAATCGCGGGACCGTCTTTTTGCTATGTGAGGGGAACATTGCCACGCGCAGGACTTCAATGCCGTCATGGTTCTCTCGCCACGCGAGCTTCCAGGCTTTTTTACGATACGCGGGATCAAGCTTCCCACTCGGATAATTGGGCAGTCCGGTGAGCACGCTGATCCGATGGCCTCTGGCGATCAGCCTGCGAGCAATTTCCAGAATTCGGATGCCGCCGATCTCGGTCTCTGGCGGGAAATATTGAGATAGGAAAAGAATCCGCATTGTTTCAGCACCTACCAGGCAATGCCGGCATAACCGTTGCCAGAATGTTTGATTTGGCGCAATCCTACAAGGTCGATGACTTTCTTTTCGTGTCTGCCGATGAGAAGTTTTTCAATTTCCGGATCGCCGGCACACACGACGATCACTTCGGCCTCGGCGATGGCGTTGGCGAGATTCGGACGCAAATGCGAAAGCAGGTGTGGAAGGGTCATGTCGAGGAATTGTTTGTTGCGACCGACGAGATATTCAGGCTGCACGATGCGATCAAAAATAGTGATTTCAAGTCCTTTGCCGATCAGGTGTTCGGCCAAGAGCACGGCTGGACTGTTGCGTACGTCATCGGTGCCTTCCTTAAAGCCCAGCCCAACAAGACAGACCTTGCGCTTGCCGGTTTCAAGCACCATTCGTGCCGCACGCATTAGGTGGACATCATTGCTGACCATTAAGCTGTTGAGCAGCGGCGTACTCACGTCCAAACTCTTTGCGAGATAAGTGAGCGCACTGACGTCTTTTGGCAAGCAAGACCCACCGAAAGAAAATCCGGGCATCAGGTAACGCGGCGAAGTGTTGAGCTGCGTATCCTTGACGAAAATCTCCATGACCCGCTGACCGTCAACCGACAAGTCTTTGCAAATTGCTCCGACTTCGTTCGCAAATACGACTTTTGCGGCATGGAAGGCATTGCTCGCGTACTTGAGCATTTCGGCCTCTTCGAATTTCAGCTCGAAGATTGGCGCATTGATGTCCATGGATGCCCACAAGCTTCGAAGGGGATTGTTTTGGCCGAATCCGTTGCCGCCGATGATCACATAGGGCGGTTCGTGAAAATCGCGCACGGAGCTGCCCTCGCGAAGGAATTCGGGATTGAAATAGATTGCAAAATCTTTGCCGGGATGCAGCCCGGAACTTTCGACAAGCAACGGCAAAGCCACCGATGCTGTAGTACCAGGGAGCACAGTACTGCGAACGACGATGGTGTGGAAGCGCCGGTTCTTTTTCAGAGAATGGCCGATTTCGGAAAGGACAGACCGCAGTGCATCGAGTTCGACATCCCCGTTTCGCCGAGGAGGTGTTCCTACGGTCACGAAGGAAATGTCCGAACGGCTGACGGCATCGTCCACGGATTGCGTCACGCACAGCTTTCCTTTGCGGACGCTTGAGGAAACGAGCTCACGCAGTCCGGGTTCCGCAACGGTGGGTTCGCCACGCCTGAGCAATTCGATCTTGTCAGGGTTTACATCCACGCCGATGACGTGATGTCCCTTGGACGCGAAGCATGCCGCCGTGATGCTTCCGACATAACCCATTCCAAAAACTGCGAGATTTGCCATTGCAGAAAAATCCTCCGTAGAAGTGGTTTGAAATCGATTGGGCCGTTCAAATCGCTTGAGTCGAACGTGATGGCTGGGAATGCTCCAAAGGAATCGCGAATCACGCAGCGGCCGGCTGAATGATCAAAGGAATTTTTCCGCCGGCACGGACGATGGGCGCGTCGACGAGAGTCGAAGTCACTGTAAAACTTGGGCCGAGAATCTTTTGCAGATTTTTTTGAATGCCCATTAAGTCGTCGTAGGCACTGGGCTGGCTCGCAACACCACGGATAAGCAAATGTCCGGGCCGTTCGTGAACAAGCTGGCAGAAGCGAAGGGCAGTTGCGCCCTTCAGCGACTGGTTGAGAGCACGTGGTGAGAACAGCCTGCCATCCGGGCAACGAAGGGTGTCGCTGTCGCGCGTAATGGTAGGTCGCACGACGGGGAAGTTTCGTCCGCAACCGCAGGACTGTTGCGATTCCCAGCAGCCGCGGTCTCCGATGCGATAGCGAATCAGGGGCATCGCGTCATTGATGAAACCGGTCCACACCAGAAATCCTTCTTCGCCTTGCTTCACGGGTCGATCGTTCTCATCGAGGATTTCTAGATACGAGTAGTCTGGAATGGCGTGCATCTGTCCTTTTTCACATTGCGTGAGCAAGCCGGCATATTCCGTGTTTCCGTAGAGGTCAAACGCAGTCGTACCAAATGCCCGTTCGATGTTTTCTCTGAGGAACGGGTAAAGGGGTTCACCGTCGGTGAACACTGCACGCATGGGAATGGTAGTTCCGGTGCGAAGCACGAAATCAGCAAGAATGGCAAGCACCGAGGGAAATCCTTCGAGCACTTTTCCTTGATTGCGACGCAGGAAATCGATGTAGTGTGGAGCATTTGTTTCAGAAAGATGAAAAATGCTCATGAGCGTCTGACGCTCGAGATAATTATGTGTCCAGAAGGGAGGTTCTTCGCGCTCGGGAGGAACAACTCGGCTGCCAAATAGCGTGACGCGCGGAGTACGTGTTTGCACTCCTGCCCAGGCCCATTGGCGCATACGAAATGCCCAGTGCCGACGGGCGACGCGTTCGCTGTATGCCACCTTCAAGCTGGCGCCGGTAGTCCCGGTGGTTCCAACGCGAATGCATTCCTGCGGAGGAAGTGAACGAGAGATAAGCCGCTCGCTATTCTGTCTGACGACTTCTCGCGTAAGAACCTGATAATTGCGCAACTCGCTTGGAGAATTGAAGGCAATCTGCGGATAGTCGGAGTATTTCTTCGGTGGACCATTTTTCATGGCGCCGCAACTCCCTGAGGTACGAGAACATTCCCGGAGCGTATCGATTGCGCGTCAGAAACCAACCGCGAGCGCTGGTTAGAAAGTTCTGCACCGCATACGGCATTCGGTCATAGGCGCGCTGCAATGCTGGACCTTTTGCTCGAAGTTGCGCTTCGATCATGACTCCTCCTGAGTGTGGCGGGACTAAATGTAATCTGTGACCGGGCTGATTTTGCTGAGACGCGAAATCTTCTCGAAGGCGGCGGCTAGAGCTGACGAAAACTGATCAACTGGATTTCTCTGCGGCGAGCAAGCTCGCGCAAGTTCTTGTCGGTCAGGATGCCAATTTCGACTTCACGCTGATCCGCGATGGAGTCCGTTCCAGAGAAACCGTTTTCCAGAAATCCGGGGTGGCACCACATTTCGTAGGACCCGCCGGGTAAATGCTCGAGGGTGCTTTGCCATGCAGTTGGAAGCGCAGCCAGCTTTCCGCTGTAGGAAGGATGAAACGTCACTCCCGCATCAGGGAGCTGGAGATCCCGAAAGACCACGGACTGTAGGAATTCCAAATACGACTTTGCCGCAAGCCGGCGATAGAGTGGACCAATGTGTGGACCGCCCCAGCGTCCGTTTGCCGGCCAGTATTGCTTGCGAGGGGCGCGCGCGCGGCGAATGCCTTCAGAAACAATTGCATTGTGAAAGGCTCGCGCAGCGGACGGATACATGTGAATACGATGATGCGAGTCCGCGTGTGTCGGCATCAGCCCGTAGGACTTCATTAAGCGAATTTGGGCGCGGAACTCTGCTTCGATTTCTTGAGTGGAATAAAAATATCCGTCGGCATCTACCAGAGTTCGGACTTGGTCCTTGGGAAGAACGGGCATCCCCTGCGTCAGATTCAAATGGATACCAATGCCAAGTTCTGGAACTTCTTCTGCGCGCGAAATGGCATAGTCGGTCGCCGGCTGATTGACCATTAAGGAGGTACTGGTCAGGATGCCTTTTTGGTGGGTCAGCAGGATCCCATCGGTGATTCCGCGGCTCAATCCATAGTCGTCCGCATTGATGATCAGCCGTTTCTCCATTCGTGATTCCTCCAAGCTCAAGATGGTTCACTCAAGATGCGGTTATAAAACGCGAGCAGCTTCTTAGATTCGTAGCGGTTGTTGTAGCGGTCGACGACGGCGCTTCGCGCGGCCCGTCCCATTCGGGCCATCTCTTCAGGATTGTTTAACAAGTGTTCCAAGCCGTCTGCCAATGCCTGCGCGCTTCCTGGCTTCACGAGAAGGCCGAATTTTCGTCCTTTGAAGAACGGCCGGATCGGAGGCAGATCACTGCACACCACGGGTAAGCCGCAGGCCCACGATTCAAACACTTTGACGGGAATGTTGTTGCGGAATTTAGGAATCTCGAGCAGCGGACAAACCGAGATGCGAGCCAGATTGAGGGTGGCTGCCATCCGCGAATGATCGATCCGGCCTTCCAGTACGACATTGTCAGAAAGGCCCATGCTCTGAATATGGTCTTGAAGCTTGACACGAT
>QHYO01000379.1 GCA_003224135.1 Acidobacteriota bacterium
CATCTTGTGGCTCCGTCCGACACGAGCTGTTGCTCGCAAGGTGCCAGAGTCCGCGGCGATGTACCCGTCGAAGATGCGCGCGGCCATTCGCTCCATTGTTGCGACAGCTTTGCTGGCAAGGCTACGTACCGCTCGCGGCAGATAAGCCTTCGTCAGCATCATCGACGGATGATCTTCCTGCGTGTCGTACACCACTTTTTTCCCGCCAAGCATTTTCAAGAACAACCCAGCTGGAATCATTTCGGGATTATGCACGTGATAGAGCTGTGCAGGTTGTCGCGCGGCGCGAAACGCCATCGCGACTGCCAGCAGGATTCGAGTTGCTCGCGTTTGCCTCCTGGGGATCGAAATGAAATCGACAGAATCCTCTTTTTCGTCGCGTCCGTGGGCGCCAATAAGCGTGAACCTGCAGCCGTGTTTCTTCAGTGGAAGTATCTCCATCACATAGGTCCGCGAATCGAGACGATCCTGGACTGGCGTTAAATGACAAACGGAGAGGCTTGGCATTTGCTGGACGATTGCTCCGCGTCGAACTACCGGACGATCGTGAACATTATTTTTGTGCGCTGGCAGCGCTGTTGTAGACATTTTGAGTTTTTCTTTGTGAGATTGCTTTAGCAGACAGGCCCGACGTGCAGAAGATCCTTGCGACGATTAGTACGGATTAGCGAAGAGCGGCACTTCGTGCGCTTCTGTGTATTGAGACGGATCGGCGCGAAGAGATTCGCGCGCCATTTCCTCTGATGTGAACTGGCGAAGTACAAAGGGCAGGCTGAGAAGGAAAAAAAACAATCGGTCGTTGTTCAGTTCGCCGGACACGGATACGTCGAGACATCCAAGCACCAGCAGAGA
>QHYO01000380.1 GCA_003224135.1 Acidobacteriota bacterium
CGTGCGTTCCAGTGCGAAATAGTGAGGATTGTATTCGCGAAGAAGCCGAAACAATTCTCGGAACGAGCAGAAGGCAAGGAGGAGAAATGAAATCACCGCGAATGCCCCAAGTTCCGCACCAAGTTCCAGCAGCAGATTGTGCGGGAAGTTGTACGTAAGCGGATTCGGCGTGACATAACGGTATCCCTGAATCCCTACTCCGAAGAGCGGATGCTCGAGAAATGTTTGGAGGCCGAACTGCATGAGATCGGTGCGGGTGCCGAAGGCGTCGTGCGGTCGCGTCAGCGACGCCAGGTATTGCAGAGAAGCGGCGGGGATGTTTACGAATGGCAACGCCGCGATACCGCCTCCGGCAATAATGCCAAAGTCCACAATCAAGCGCTTACAGAATAAAATGCTCAACCCGAGGCACACCGCTGTTGCTACGTTCGCGAGGCGCCCGCCCGAACCGACGAGCGCGACTGCGAGCACTCCGATGAGGGGATAGAAAAGAATGCGGCGCATGAGCGAGAGCTTGGGGAACCATAAGGT
>QHYO01000381.1 GCA_003224135.1 Acidobacteriota bacterium
CGTGATACCATGATCCCGAGATGCCCAAATCAATGACCCTTCGACTTACGGATGAGCAGGCGGCGGAACTCGAGGCAATCGCTCGGGTTGAAAATGTGCCGATCGCCGAAGAGGTGCGCATAGCCCTCGCTGAGCACATTGCGAGCAGGCGGCGTGATCGCGCTTTCCAGACGCGATTGAAAGCTTCCATCAAGCGTAACCAGGAGATTCTTGACCGCCTGGCGTCCACATAAGGTTGGCGTGGCAGTACCTCGATCTCGCGGACTATCTTCTGATTGCGGAGGCCATAACCGGTCTGAAGGCGGAAGTCTTTGCCGAGATGCCTCGCGTTGTGGAACTTGCTTCGTCAGCCCTGTCGGTGCCGGGTTCGGGCTGGCAGGGTCGAGAGGCATACCCTGAGCCAGCTCAAAAAGCCGGTCTACTGGCGGCGCGCCTGGCGAAGAACCATCCGTTGCCCGATGGGAACAAGCGCGCAGCCTGGCTGGCGATGATCGAATTCCTTGAGCGAAACGGATATCAACTCGAGCAGCCGACGCCGTCCGATGCGGTTGATGTGATGCTCGGTCTGGCATCCAGCGAGTTGGCGGAACTGGACTTCGTCGAGTGGCTTCGCCCGCGCCTAACTAAGACGGCATAGGATTCCATGGCCGCTTTCCCGGCTAGCCAATCGCGATTGCTCCCGATAATGCCGCCCTATCGCGAACCAGAAGTTCGCTCGCCTAACATCAACTGGTAGTAGATTCCGCGGATGGTAACCCGCCAACCGTTGCCGACAGCACGACAATCCGCGAGAGGCGTCGGCCTCGCGGCGGATAACGCTTGGACTCATATTGAGTGCGCTGAAGCACTTCGGCGGGCCGGGCACTTCGGTGCAGCTTCCGCTCATCTAGTCCTGGCAGTTGAAGAGGCAGTTAAGGCGAGGGTCTATTTCCTTTGGGCGACGCTAATGACGGAAATGAAGCAGGAGGAGCTCCGCAAGCTCCTTTACACGCACAGGATTCGGCATGGAAGTGCTGTGTATGACTCAATGTCGAAACCAGCGCGGACAGCAATCGCTTTGTGGCACATCGACCATCCCGTAAAGGAAATTGACCGCAAGGCGCTAGCTCGCATACTCGCGCGCCACTCGGAGGCCTTCCCTTTGGCGTGGGCGGAAAACGCCGACAAGGACAAGCAGCGGGGTATGCATGTCGATTGGGATGGCAGGCGGTGGAAGACCCCGGTCAGCGTCACGGAGGAACAGTACCAACGTCGATTTGTCCGATGCCTCGATTTCGTCATTACTACCAGAGCGGCTGTCGGCCTTTTTTGATGAGATTCGGGAGGATTTAGCTGAGTGCGGTTGGGATATCGATGAAGACCGAATGGTGAGGCCAGGTTCACTCCAAAAATTGAAGTAACGTCGCGTTCAGGCGGGTTTCGTGGGCTTCCGCAATCGGCGCTGGATCTTGATAATGCGGCCCATTGATCGCAAAAAGTCACCATAGGTTAAAAGGTGCTGGCGCTGCTTCGACCTATGTCCCTGGGATGACACGGATAGCTAGAAGAATCGCGGTCACAAGCACATCACGGGAAGGAACCACGCCCATAATTTCACTTCAGTAGGGTTGGCGAACCCGGGCGACAATTTGCCACCCCTGCGTTCCTGGAGCCTACTAAGAACGGTGTGCGCACCAGCCATGATGACGAAGGCGACGATGCCTGCCCACCAAAGCACGGCGAGAAGGCCGCTTTCTGGGCGGCGGCAGCACTAGAAGATTTCCGCTGCCGATGCGTCTCAGTGCGAGTCCGACGTTCGTGCGCATCTGTTCATGATTGTCCTTTGCGCCCGTCTTTGTCGGGTGCGGAGCCACAGGCAGCGTTTGGGAAGTGCCATCACGCCGCCTCTAGGTGCGCAGCCGGCCTGCATCCTGGTCACCTGTGCGGACGGGTCGGGCGCATTCAATCAGCATTTCGGGACGGGAACCAAAGACCCTGGGCTCTGCCTGAGCGCTAATGGAGGCTCGCACTCCCACGCAGCTACGCGGGAGTGGCTTAACTCCCAGCTCGGGGCGGGTGTACGGAACTTCTGACGACTGCGACGGCCGCGGGAAGGGGAGAACCGCGGCCTCGGCGCTCGCAGAAATGATGCAACATGTTTTTGAGGTGCTCACCAAAGGGTAATGACGCAACCACACCACTCGGTGCAGCTTAAGTTGACTACCTTGGCCGACCGACAGTGCACGGTCTCGTTCGAACCAAAAGGAGCTCAGGCGGTTTTGCCGGCTGGGGAAGTCTTTGCGGTTGAGATTTCCGGCCCAGGGGATGGGATCGTAGAAGTCAGCTTCGCCAAAGACGGGCTCATCATCGGGGAGTGGGATGGGGCGCACACACGAGTTCGGAACCGCCGCGGTGAAGACGTGGCGATCTACTGACGTTGATTGCGATTCAAAGGAGTTGAGGCGCGGCATCACACAGCGAGGCCGGAGGTAAGACGGTGCGAAATGGGAGCGGTGGGGTGAGCAGTAGAGAAGACCTAAGGGCACACTTCGTTGGCGGGCTAAGACGCCCGACGTCGATCGGGAGCGTGACCTACACGTGGCCACTAATTGGTCTGTACGTGTACTCCGATCATCTCGAGTTCGGGCCCGGCTTCAAGTTCATGCGGCGGCTCTCGCCTCCCGTGAAGACGTTTAGCCCCGAGGAAATCGAGCTCGTCGGACCGACAACTAACGGTGTGCGATTTACTTTCAAGAACGGCGAACAGTGGATTTTCGGAAATTGTGATGTTGCGGGAGTTATGAAGACGATGGCGCAGTTGGGCGTGCCGGCGACTAAGAAAGTAGTGCCAGCACGATACAGGCCACCTCTATAGTGATGATTGGTGAGCTAGTCCCGTGCTAGGCCGCAGATCTGTACGCGCTAGTCATGTAAGTAGTTCGTGTAGTAATTCAGCCGACTTCGGTGGATGAAACTGGCATAGAACCACCGCATGAGTTCGCGAAATGAATTCAAAACCTGCGAAGTCGGCCTCGGTGGACGAGATCGTCTAGATTTCGGGACCGGTGAGGCCCCGGGTTCAAATCCCGGGCCCCCGACCAATCTTCTGTCTCACGACATAGTGGAGTCTGTCTCAGGACATCGTAGACCCGCTGAGCTGTTGCACCCGCTGGTAATCGCGGCTCGCATCGAGTGTCAGCTCGCGGAGGATCGAGCCGTCTTCGGCGACGACGCTGACATGGGGTCCGGCGATGAGCAGAAGGACCGGGGAGCGCTTGTGCTTGTAGCTGACGTAGAGGTGATGGAGTCGACCCAAGTAGCGCACGGTCACGCGACCGCTGCCGTCGAGCCTGTCGCGACGAACTCGATACTGGACAGCAGCGGCGAGTGCGGAGGGTCTCGCCTTGAGCCTGGCTTGTAAGGCCTGGAAGGGCGCGCGGCCATCGTGTGAAACCGCGTGTCTCCGCGAGTGACTTCTGTCAACGCCAACGAAAAGGAGAACCGAGATGGGAAAAATCGTAATCAGCGAGAACGTCTCGCTCGACGGAGTCATCCAGGACCCGGCCGGCGTCGAGGGCTTCAGTCTCGGCGGCTGGGTTGGTCGTATCGGCAGCCAGGGTCGCGAAGAAGCGGCCAAAGTGGCACTCGACGAGGCGCTGGGCGCTGAGGCCTTTCTATTGGGTCGGCGCAGCTACGAGTTCTTGGCCGCCCGGTGGCCATCCCGAAGTGGCCCATTGGCGGAACGGTTGAACAGCTTGCCCAAGTACGTCGTGTCCTCGACCCTCGAAGCTCCCGTCTGGAACAACACGACGGTACTAAAGGGCGACGTAATAGACGAGGTCTCCAGGCTCAAGCGCGAGATAGATGGGGAAATCGTCGTCGCCGCTAGCTTCCAGCTCTGGCACACGCTGATGAAGCGCGACCTGGTCGATGAGCTGCGCCTGATGATCTACCCAGTCGTGCTTGGGGCCGGCGAGCGCCTCTTCGGCGAAAGCAGCGACAGGAAACCTATGCGCCTCGTCAGCACTAGGACCGTCGACGACCTCGCCCTCCTCACCTACGAGACCGCCCGAGATGCCTACGGCGCGTTGATCTGAGGGTCATCGAAGACCTGTGCGCGGACACCCGCCAGTCCGCGTCGGATCACAGCCGGACCACGCAATCCCGGAAGCAGAGGGATAGACGAGGTCACAGACGCACACCGCGGAGAGGCATTTCGAGATTAGACGGAACCTCGAGGACACTGGAGGACGCGAGAGGACACGCGATTGCCAGGGTTCGGGACCGTGAGGCCCCGGGTTCAATCCTCGGCCACCGACCAACTCTCAACTTCTAAGGAACGGGCCTAGGCGTCGGTAAAGGTTCGCACCCCGTGTTTGCGCAGCTCTTCCAGCATCATCTGGGTATCGCGATTCGCGAAGGAATTGCCGAATAGAAATGCCATCCGAGGCTGGGGCCGAGTTACTTACGGCACCCAGATCCTGGCCGGCCTTAAGCTAGGCAAGTGGCTGAGGCGCCCTCAGCGCTTCGTAGGTGGTTCGCGTTCCACTTTGCGGTCGACTGGGCCGTTGGTGTCCCGCTTTTCGCGGCCCCCGAGCCCCTGCTTCGATTCTTCGGATGGCATGAAATCGATCCCATCGCCACACGCCTCTTCGCGGCGGCGCCGCTCGCCATCGGTGGTCAGTCACTGCTCGGCCGCAACGGCTCGGTCAACGAGTTTCGGGCCATGCTGAACCTCAAGCTGATCTGGGCGGCAGCGGCTGTGATCGCGCTTGGTATCGGCGCACTGTCTGGCGGCCCTGCCTTGACCTGGCTTGGACTTGCCGTCTTCGTCGGCTTCTTCTGCGTCTGGCTCTACTGGCGGATCAGAATCGGTCGCGCAGTGCGGCTGGTCGAGTCCCCCAAAGTCACCTGAGCTGAAGGATCGGATGGATCAGGCGATCGACTTCGAGCTGCCCGATCAGCAAGGGGGGACCTGGCACCTGGCCGAATTCCTTTCGCGAGGCCCGGTTGTACTCGTCTTCTATCGCGGTGATTGGTGACCCTACTGCAACGGGCAGTTGGCCTCGTACGCAAGAACGTGGGACCGGTTCATCGGTGAGGCCGTGAGCCTCGTCGGGATCTCAGTCGATCCCGTTGAGAACAATCGAGCCATGGTTGAGAAGCTGCTGCTGCCCTTTCCGCTCTTGAGCGACCCGGAAGGCCGCGTGATCAGAGATTGGGGGGTGTGGAACGACGCCGACGGCGGCCTCGCCAAGCCGGCGATCTTTGCCATTAGAAGGGATGGGTCGGTCGGCTGGTCGTTCACCGGACGTGACTTCGCAGACCGGCCGACTGATGACGAATTGTTCAACTCGCTTCGCGGAGGTGACTGAAATGGCGCGTGGAGATCGACCTTTGCCGTTGGAGCAGCTGGAGC
>QHYO01000387.1 GCA_003224135.1 Acidobacteriota bacterium
GCTTTTTTCTGCGGATTCGGACCCTCAGTCCTCGCGGTTGCCGTCGCACTGTTTGGCGTGCGCTACTGGTTCATTAACCCCTCCCATTCCTTCAGCCTTCCTGATCAGCCACAATCATTTGGCGTCCTCGCATTCCTATTGGTGTCAAGCGTTATCGTGGCCGTCGGGGAAAGAAGCCGCCGCAACCTCGCAGCACTGCAGGAGTCTCAAGAAGCTCTGGAAGAGCGACTCCGCGAGCGGACCGCTGAACTCGACATCGCAAACCAGGGGCTCGGCGACCTCACCGCCCGCCTTCTTCAATTGCAAGACGAGGAGCGTCGGCGAATCGCCCGCGAATTGCACGACAGTGCCGGACAGTCCCTCGCGGCTCTGGCCATGAATCTTTCCAGCCTCGGAGCGGACATCGAACGCCTCGCGAAGTCAGCCGCCACGGTGTCGGATAGCGTTGCCTTGGTAAACGATATGACCAGGGATATCCGCACTATTTCCTACCTTCTCCATCCGCCTCTCCTTGATGAGGCCGGGCTCGCGTCGGCTCTCCGGTGGTATATCAAAGGATTCACAGAGCGCAGCGGAATCAAAGTGCATCTGGAACTGGCGGACGATTTTGAGCGCCTGCCTCAAGATTTAGAGACGGCGATTTTTCGCCTGGTCCAGGAGTGCCTCACGAACATCCATCGTCATTCGGAGAGCCCGATCGCCGCGATCGGCATTGCTCGCTCGGACGGCGAGGTTCGAGTCGAAGTCGAGGATCAGGGCAAGGGCATATCACCTGACAAGAAACTTGAGCTCTTGTCGGCAGGCACGCCCGGCGTGGGAATCCGTGGGCTGCGGGAGAGACTTCGCCAATTGGGCGGCACACTGGAAATCGCTTCCAATGGTCACGGCAGAGGCACCGTGGTCGCGGCGCGCTTGCCTGTAAGGAACTCTCGCACGAATGTCGCTGTCGCGGCGGGTGGACGCTCGGCCCACTAAATTCCATCCTGAATTTAGCTCTCGCTGCCACCCGGGGAACTGCGAAGGGGAATCACTGCTCTCACCAGCGTTCCCTTTTGATCGGAAAGGATCTCTAATTCTCCCCCGAACGCTTTGACGCGCTCCCGCATGCCGCGCAATCCGACTCCCGCGGCACTTGTCAGTTTCTCCGACGGGATTCCCTTGCCTTCGTCGCGGATCTGCAAGGTGAGCTTTCCTCCGGAGTTGGACAAGGAGATCGCGGCGGTCGCACTCCCCGAATGGCGATGAACGTTCGTAAGGCATTCCTGCACAACTCGGAAGATCATCATCTCTATCTCCGGCGGAAAGCGCAGATTTTCAGCTACGTTCAAAGCGACCTCGATGTTGCTTCTCTCCTTGAACCCTTCGATATACCAACGCAGTCCGGTTCTCAGCCCCATCTCATCGAGCAACGGAGGGTGAAGCAAATAGGAAGTCGTACGCAACTCCTTCGATACGGACCGAACGAGCTCCGTATTCTCATCGAGTTGTCGCGACAGTTCTGGATTCCCGGTTTTCTTGCTCAAGTTCGACAAATTCATGATCAACACCGCCAATGATTGGCCCGTACTGTCGTGCAGTTCGCGCGCAATGCGCCGGCGTTCTTCATCTTGCGTCTGCAGCAGGCGCCCGGACAAACCCCGCACAGCCTCCTCTGCGCGTTCCTGTCTCGCGATTCGTTCTTCGAGCTCCCGTGTGCGCTCCAATACCCGTTCCTCAAGCTCGATGGTTGCCTTCTCGAGCGTCTCCTCGTGGCGGTTACGTTCGGCCACAGCCACTGAAACGAGTAAACTCGTCAAGGCGGCCACGCCCAGGAAGACCTGCAACACGAGCAGTGATTCATTGGGAATCGCAAGGCCTCGCGCTGCGTGGAGTGCGCTTCCAATTGCCAGGCCTGAAAAGGCAAGCATAGCCAGCGCCGTTTCGCGTGGCCGCAATGCAAAGGCGATCCAGACCACGAAGGGAATGCAGATGAACTTCAGCGGATAGTCCTGCGCGTTGGGAAAAAGAAAATCGCCAAAGACAATCGCGCCGACCAGAAGCAGACTGACAAGTGCAGCACCTTGCAGCACGAGCTCTCTCTGGCTTCTGCGCGCTCCTGTTGGCGCGGACCAAAGTAGGAAACACGGCGTCACCAGAATCGCGCCCGTCATATCGCCGAGCCACCAGGTCAGCCAGAGTTGTTCCAGTTGCATCGCTCGACTAAAGCCAGTGAGAAAAAGGCTCGCCGCTCCAGCACTCGCGCCGACGGTCGTAGCTAATACGCACGCAAGGAACAAGAACTTGAAAATATCTTCCGCACGATCGAAAACCTTGCGGCCGTTCGCGAACCTCATAACCAGATAAGCCCCCAGGAGCGCTTCCAAAGTATTTCCCGAGGCAATACCTAATGAGCTTAGAATCGATCCGGCGGTCGTGAGATTGACCAGGAAGGCCCCTAGAAAAATCCCGGGCCAAACTCGATATCCCAGCAACAACAGTGCCGCCAGCGCGATGCCTGTTCCGGGCCACACTGCCGTAGCACTCGGATGCACGATCGCGAGTTTCAGTCCGAGTTTACAGGCGACGAAGTAAAGAATCGCCAGCCCCGCAATTAGTTGTGGAGAATAGGTCGCTTGCGCAAACCGGCCGAATGAGGGCCACGATTTGTGGGCTGGCATAGACCGCTCGCATTCTGGAAGACGCGGAAAGTATAATCCCAAAACAGCGTTGTGAGGTATCGCCGCATCGCCCTCTTCGACAAAAAAAACGAAATCATCATCGCCAAATGCGCCGTCTGATTGGGGGTATTGGCAGCGCGGTGTTCTTCGCATGGGATGCAACGTTGCGGGCATAAATGCGAACGCCCCGGAGAGGAACAATCTCTCCGGGGCGCGTGCATTCCGGTTTTTTTCCGCGGGATTAAATTGGCCTATTGGCCAAAAGTGATCACGCCGAATGTGCCGTCGCCGTAGTTGTTATTGCCCGCCGTAAAGAAGAGTTGATTCGGATTGCCGTTCGCG
>QHYO01000391.1 GCA_003224135.1 Acidobacteriota bacterium
GCGAAATCTGCTGCGCGGATTTCCAGAGCGCGTGTATCCGGTCGGAAATTTGGAGTACTCAGCCTCCGGCTTGGTCTTTCTGACCAACGACGGCGACTGTGCCGCTGCGATGTTGAAGAATTGGGGAAATATCGAGCAGGTCTATCACGTCAAAGTAAAAGGAATGTTAACTCGGCCCGATCTCGAGCGCTTGGGAAAGGAAATTGGCGCGAAGATGCAAACGCTTCGTCAGCCGGATGCAACACGCGGCCACGCCGCGAACTACTGGTACGAAGTGCGGATGCGCAGCTCGAAAAAAGAAGAGATGCGGAAGGTACTGTTCAAGGAAAAGCATCCGGTCGAAAAAGTGAAGCGCGTTGCATTGGGACCGCTCACAGTCGAAGGAATTCCGCGCGGACGTTACCGGCTGCTTTCAACCAAAGAAGCGGATCTTTTGAAGAGCGAGCTGAAGGGCCGCAAAGAAAAAAAGAGCCACTGAAGGTTCGTTTATCTGCTCTGTGACTCTGCCGGGAGTTTTCTTCTCATGGCTGCGGAACGTTTGCAAAAAATTATGGCGGCAGCCGGAATTGCTTCGCGGCGCAAGGCGGAAGAAATCATCGCCGCCGGTCGCGTGACCCTGAATGGAAAAGTCGTCACGGAGCAGGGCACCAAAGCCGATCCGGAAGTGGATCAGATTTCAGTGGATGGCCAACCGCTGAAACGCGCCGAGCGGCTCCTGTATTTCATGCTGAACAAGCCGAAGGGTTACGTGACTACGGTCAGCGATCCAGAGGGCCGTCCGACGGTGATGGAATTTGTTTCGTATCGCAAGGAGCGCTTGTACCCCGTCGGTCGTCTCGATTATGCAAGTGAAGGTCTTCTCCTGATGACGAACGATGGAGAACTCGCTCAGAAACTCACGAAGGCCGGCTCGCATGTTCCCAAGACATATCTGGTAAAGATCAGTGGCCGCCCGGATGAAAAGGGCATCGACCGTTTGCGGCGGGGCATAACGATTACGCTCGAGGATGGCCAGCGCGTGAAGACTTCTCCCGCAAGAATTCGGCTGGTCGAGGACGCGCCAAATCCGTGGTACGAGGTTATTTTGATCGAGGGCCGCAATCGCCAGATCCGGCGCATGTTTCAGCACGTCGGATTCCTGGTGGAAAAAATCCAACGCGTGCAACTGGGGTCGCTTAAGCTCGACGTGCCACCAGGAAAAATTCGCCCGCTGACGGTGCGGGAAGTGGCGCAACTAAAAGGCTTGGCTTCTGACAACAAGGAATGAGGGCCCGAATCATGAAGGAAAGGTTGAAGATCGCAGCAAAGGTTTTTCTGTGCCTCCTCGCGATTGCAGGGGTGGTGGCCGCGGCTCAGGACTGGAATGCTCGGGGCAGCGCGTGGTGGGCGCACATTCAATACCTGGCGGACGACAGGCTTGCAGGTCGCGGCACGGGCACGGAAGGCTTTGCCACGGCCGCGTCGTACGTGACCGACCAATTTCAGAAGGCGGGACTACAACCAGCCGGCGTTCATGGATACGTTCAGTCTGTTGAATTCAATGTTCTGCAGCTCGACGAAGCGAATTCTTCCGTGGTGCTCGTGCGCGACGGAAGGGCTGAAGCAATTCAGTTCGGTGAAGAAGGCTTCCTGATTCCAACCTCGAATTCGGCACTGGTCGAAGCGTCCGCGGTTTTTGTCGGTTATGGACTGAATATTCCGGAGGAAAAATACAACGACTTCGCCGGGCTGGATTTGAAAGGGAAGATCGTGGTGTGGGTAACTGGCGGACCTTCCTCGATGCCCACTTCCGTGAAAGCGCATTATCAATCCCAGGAAGAACGGCGGAGGAATCTCGCCTCCACGGGCGCCGTGGGCATGGTGGTGATTCCGAATCCGAAGGCGGAAGAAGTTCCGTGGTCGCGGTCTGCCGGAGCGCGATTTTCCCAGAGGATGGAATTGCAGAGTGTAGCAGGCGCTGCGCCAGCGCCAAACTTCACGATCATTGCGAATCCCGTTCATGCGGATAAATTGTTTGTGGGCAGCGGGCACAAGTTCCAGGAAGTTGTGGACACACTCGGTTCAGAGAAACCGCTGCCGCGTTTTCCGTTGGCCGTGACGATTCGCGCAAAGACCGGCGTGAAGCGTTCGGCGGCGCGTTCGGAAAATCTTGCAGGCGTATTGCCGGGCAGCGACGCAAAGTTAAAAGACGAATTTGTCGTTGTGAGCGCGCACCTCGATCATCTGGGAATCGGCGAACCGGTGAATGGCGACAAAATCTACAACGGTGCAATGGATGATGCGTCCGGAATCGCTTCCGTGATCGAGATTGCGCGAGCGATACGCGAATCGAACGCCAAACCGAAGCGATCCATTTTATTTCTGGCGGTGACCGCGGAAGAAAAAGGATTGCTCGGCTCGGAATATTTCGCTTCGCACCCCACAGTGAAGGGCACCATCGTCGCTGACTTGAATATGGACATGTACTTACCCCTGTTTCCTCTGAAATATCTGGAAGTGCAGGGTCTGGGCGAATCCACGCTTGGCGAAGATGTGATCGCAGTGGCGAAAGACGCAGGCGTCATCGTGCAGGCAGACAAACAGCCGGACCACGTCCGATTTATTCGCAGCGATCAGTACAGCTTTATCAAGAAGGGCGTGCCGTCGCTGGCGTTCAAATTTGGATGGCTCCCGGGAACGCCGGAAGAAAGGCAGTTCAACGATTGGTACAAAGAGCGCTATCACGGAGTCAAAGATGACCTCACGCAACCCGTGGATGCTGCCGCTGCAGCTCAGTTCGATACAATCTTAGAAAAGTTGGCCCTACGTGTGGCTGACGCCGATACTCGGCCGGAATGGAAGTCCGACAGCTTCTTCAAACATTTCGAGACGAAGCAGCAAGCGGCCACCAAGAGATAGGATCGTCGAGTAGGATTACCGAAAAAATGTGCGCCAGCGAAAGAATTGGAGCCTTTCTGCAGGTCTCCGCGCTGATTCTGTCAACGCGCTGATTCTTGACTTGGGCGCGTGAGTGGCCTAGTATCCGGCACATTCCAATGCGCGAGGGGCCAGCGGATGAGCGAGTGGGTTTACCTGCAAGGAGATCCTTCCGAGCTGCTTACTCAATACCATCATTTTTCCATGGTGAAGCGCCAGGGTTCCGCCGACGTGAGGTTTGCGATTACGGTGAGAGAATTCGCAGTGCCGCCGCCCGGCCAGCGGGTGCGGTTTTACGCCGAAGCGGACAAACCTGTGAACCAAAAGACCGCGTCGTTTGTACCGTGTGGCTGGGGCAGCTCGATTTTTGCGGCGCTGGGAGATTGCGTGCGCCTTATCCGGCAGTTTCCATTTGAGGGAGAGGAAGGCGCCGGGTCATGATTCTGCAATTTACGAAACGCCAGATCGAGCCGGGAATGACTTCGCTCGAAATCAGAGGCAGCATACACTGCGGACCGGAATGTGCGCGTCTGGAGCGGCAAGTAGAAGAGTTGATTGGCATCAGCGAAACTCGCGTGATTCTGGACATGGCGGGTGTTACGCACATGGACAGCGCGGCGATTGGTTCGCTGGTGCGATGCCTGGTGAAACTGAAGAAGGCTGGCGGTGGACTGCGAATGGCGTGCGCGCAACCGATGGTGGATTACTGCCTGAAAATTACCAAGCTGGACAAAATGCTTCCGAACTATGGCAGCGTAGGCGAAGCCGCCATGGGATTTTCCGCCGCCGGCACGGCGCAGGCGTAAGGAACAAGCATGCCCTTGACACTGCAATTCACGAGACGCGAGATTGAACCCGGCATGACCGCGCTGGCGATCACCGGCAGCATTCACTGCGGTCCGGAGTGCGCCCAATTGGAGAGCGAAGTCGACAAGCTTATCGAGGAAAAGCAGACGCGAGTAATTTTGGATCTGACCGCGGTGACGACGATGGACAGCGCCGCTATCGGCGCCGTGGTTCGTTGTTTTAGAAAATTGAAAGGCCTTGGCGGAGATCTGCGTTTGGCTTGCGCGCGGCCGGTGATTGCACGCAGCCTGGAACAGACAAAAGTCAACAAGATCGTGCGAACGTATTTGACGACGGCAGAAGCAGCCCGCGATTTTGCCCACCAGTAATCCAGAACAAAATACAATTTCGAAAGTTGATTTTCAGCGAGGTGGAACAGGGAAGAGCAGCAGATTGCGCTTGCCTGGCGGGATGACTCCGAGCATGCGGCCATCTGGAGAAATTGCGAAATCACGAAATGTCAAACTGTGGAGAATGGGAATTGGATCGGGCTGGACCACGGGAATCGGATCGGTATGCGTCGCAGGCACACTTGCAACCTGTGGCAGCGGAATCCAGACGAGGTCGCCGGATTTGCGTTCGGGTGAACGCTTGATTAAGAGATAGGACTCGTCCCCCGACCATTGAACGGCTCCGAGCCCGATACGGACTCGCGCAAGCCGGTTCGGATGTTCGAGATCGCGTATTTCCAGTACTTCCTTATCGATGAAATAAGCAACATGTTTCCCCGAAGGTGAGACCGATAAACCAGTTTCATATCCATCGAGCGTGGCGAGTTCTTTGTCGTCTTGCGCGAGAAGTTCCAGACGTTGAAGACGCGGAGGACCGGAAAGGTTGCGGTCGCGTTCGATGGCGATCGTTGAATTTGTATGTGGAATGGGAGCTGACGCGACGAAGGTGCGGCCCTCGAATGCCGGGCCCGCGGGCCCCGTCCTTATGTTTGCGTACCGGAACGAAAAAAGAAGATTTGGCTTCACTGCCTCACTGAGGTACACAATCGTTGTGTTGTCCTTCAGCCAGGTCGCGTCTTTTGCGTCGTGAATCACCGCGTTGTCGCCGCTCAGCTTGATTTCTCGGCCCGATTCGTCAAGAACCAGTGTCATTCGCTCGTCTTGCTGGTGGCTGGATTCGTCCATGATGGTGCTGGTGAGAAGTTGCACAAGAACCATACGGCCATTGGGCGAGAAAGAAAACCCTTCGACAAGATAAGTGAACGGTGGAGTAGTTGGTCTGTCTTTATCTGCCTTGTCTTTTTTTCCCTTCTTGCCTTTTTCATTCTCGTCATCCGAGGACCGGTCGCTTTCCCTGGGAGCGATCGGA
>QHYO01000389.1:0-3721 GCA_003224135.1 Acidobacteriota bacterium
CACGACCTTTTGAAACGCACGCAATTGCTCTTGCGGATCAAATTTCTCGGGACCAGTAAGCTCTGACTTAACTCCCAACTGTTTCGCGGCGTCCGTCAATCCTGCCTGCGCCTCTTGCCAATAAGGCAGGTTCACGTTTGACGCGACAAACACGTACCGTTCTTCCTGCTCGTGGTAAGGAGTCTGACAAGATGCCAGTCCAATCACGGCGAGGCACGACACCGCAACTACACCCACGCGGTTGGATTTCATGTTTTATCCTCCGAACGATGTACGATGAAATCATAGTAAGGTACACCGAGACCTGCTCCGAGGCGCAAACGGGGGAAGCCTATCACAAACCGCACTGGCTGTCGGCGCAAACTGTTTTCATGCACGCAGAGCCGCGGCCGGCTCTGCGGCCTCTCTCTTGCATAATCATTTGCGGTTGCGATTCGGGCGTTGTTATTCGGATTTGCTGATTACACCACACGCGATTCGTGGCGGTGCGCCGCTATTCGTCTCGTTGCTCACTGCATGAATGACGATCGCAGTTCCGCCATTGCTGAATACAGAATCATCGCCGCTTGCGAGCGTGACCTTTGGCGCGACCACGGAAACGTGTGCCGTCCCATCTGCGGCAACCACCAATGCGAAATTGGGAATGTCTCCAGCCGGAGCGCCCGCGCCGTGTTCATGTCCGCCAGCCGCTCCGGAAAAGTGCGGTCCGGCTGACTTGAAGTCCGGCGGGTCGCACTTCGCTACTTGATGAATGTGAATCGAGTGTTCGCCGGGCGGCAGAGACCGAATATCCAGCTTGATGCGCACGCCTGGCGCGGCATCGGTCAGCGTCGCCGTACCGATACTTTGACCTGCTGCGTTTTTGATCTCCACGACCACGGGTTTTGCTGCAGGGTTCGCCGCGGAAGGCCAGACCGGAATCGTGACGCACGCCAGCAACGCGCCGGCAACTATCAAAGTATTCTTCATAGAACTCCTGTAGAGTCTCGTTGATTTTCGCCCTCTCATTTTCCTGAGCCGGGCTGGTTCTACTCTACAGGCTTCGGAGAACTGGCCGGTTACATGTCGCCATTTGTACACCTGCCTCGGCAAGACAGGCGTTCGATCCCGGCAACCCCGCTATCAGCGGTAAATTTCAGGATAACTGTGCTTCAGCCGTTCCAGTTTTGGAAGGTCGTTGTATTGGATATACGCATTGTCCGGATGCTTCGTGAGGTAGTTCTGGTGATAATCCTCGGCCTGGTAAAACGCCGAGTAGGGAACAAGCTGCGTCGCGATCGCACGGTCATACACTTTCGCCGCGTCGATTTGCGCGATGTAGGCTTCGGCAATTTTCTTCTGTTCGTCACTGGTGTAGAAAACGGCTGACCGATATTGCGTGCCGATGTCGGGACCCTGCCGGTTTTTCTGCGTCGGATCATGCGCCACGGAAAAGAAAATCATCAATAACTTGCCGTACGTGATTTGCGATGGGTCATAGATCACTTGTACTGATTCGGCGTGCCCGGTGCTGCCGCTGGACACTAATTCGTAATACGGATTTGCAACGCTGCCGCCCGCGTATCCCGATGTTGCGCGTGCGACTCCTTTCACATGCTGAAAAACTGCCTGTACCCCCCAAAAACAGCCACCCGCGAATACCGCGGTTTCTTTCGCCGGCCGCGCAGCCAAAGTTGCGTCCAGCGAGGGCGCCGGAAATGTTCCCTTCGGCTCCGCCGGATGGCCCGAACTTACTCGCACGCCCCACCAGATCACACATCCAAGTAACACCAATGCGCTAAACGCACGGCCGATCGACGGTGCTTTCATGACCAGACGCCTCTTTTTCTTTCCCATTCTTCCTCCATTCGATGCGTAATACTCCCATAGGTTTCCAGTGCCCGAGAAAGCCTGACGTGGCTCCTTCGGCCCTCGCTTCATCTATCGAGAAAGATTAAACTTACAGCGTTCACCCCTGTGAGCGCTGGTTGCTGCCAGGGCGAAGTAGCCGAAGATGCTTCGGACGCGTCCAAGCTGGGGAAGTTAGGGCAGTCGCCGTACGCCCAGACACTCTGCGCGTCGCTTGAGAAGGTCGGTACGGATTCATTTCAGAATGATGTGGTGTTTCTAAATTCCATGCGAGGAACTCATGAATCGGCAAAACTATTCGAATTGGGCTCTGGCGGTGTTCGCGGTTCTGTTTATTCCTTCTTCTTGCCCGGCGCAATTGACGCACGGGCAAAAGCCCAGTTTGCCGGCGCCCTTTGCAACGAAGTCCGCGGGTAACGGGCCGGACAGCGTCGCAGCGCCTGCGGGCTTCCTGCCCATCGTGCCGAAGGGATTTCACATCAACATATTTGCAAAAGATTTCAAGCGTCCTCGCCTGCTCACTGTCGCTCCGAATGGAGACATCTTCCTGGCGGAAACTGGCGCCAACAAAGTTGTGATCCTGCGCGACCCAAATCACACTGGAGGCGCTCAAGAGCAGATTGTTTTTGCAACCGGTTTAACGCGGCCGTTCGGAATCGCCTTTCACGACGACTACGTCTACATCGGCAACATGTCGAGTCTGGTTCGCTTCAAGTACGATCCAAAGACCTCCCAGCGTGTGGGAGAAGCGGAAAAGCTTCTTGATTTACCCGGTGGCGGTCACGATACCCGCAATCTCGCAATCACTCCGGATGGCAAACATGTTCTGATCGCTGTCGGCTCCGGCAGCAACATCGACACTGGCGAGCCTCCAATGCGAGCGGCGGTTACCATTTGCGATCTCGATGGCAAGAACGCGCGTCAGTTCGCCACCGGCTTGCGCAATCCCGTTGGGCTTGCGATTGAGCCTGTGACCGGCACTCCGTGGACCACCGTGAACGAGCGCGATGAACTCGGCGACGATTTGCCGCCGGATTATTTGACCAGCTTAGAAGACGGTGGATTTTACGGTTGGCCCTACAGCTACATCGGAAACAACGTCGATCCGCGCGTTAGACCGCAGAAGCCGGATTTGGTCGCCAGGGCGATCGTACCCGACGTGCTCCTCGGAGCCCATGTCGCTTCCTTGCAGTTTACTTTTTACAATGGCAAACAATTTCCAGCGAGCTATTACGGCGGCGCTTTTGTCGCGGAACACGGCTCGTGGAACCGCGCCAGCCGCGCTGGCTACCAAGTAGCATTTGTCGCGTTCAAAGATGCCCGATCCCAAGGGTCCAACGGTCTATGGCCGCCCAGTGGGTGTCACCACCGCTCCCGATGGCGCCTTACTTGTTTCTGATGATGGCGTCGGAGTGATTTATCGAATTACCTACGCACCGTGAACGAAAGGCGTGCCCGCAAATCGGTGGACGTTGCACGTCTGGAACGGTGTGAGCGTCAGTTGAATCGATTGTGGCGCTTACGTTCCGGTTTTGCCGTGACGACGATCGCTGCGGTTCCTTTGGGAGTGACGTTTCGTTCGGGCGTTCTCGCCCCTGTCGTCTGCCCGCAGCACCCGCCGCGTTGAACAGGCAGCATCCCGGCAACGGCCGCGACATTCCCTAGATGGAACCTTTGGCGTGCCCCGCCCAGTACAGGGAAGTCTTACAACTCATTTTTTGGCCCCTGCCCCTCCGGACCCCGATGTTTCTAAGCTGTAACAATTTGTTCATGGAATAGAAATCGGTCCCGCGGTAATCTCTTCCCCTATGCAACCAGTGAACTTGGACATTGAGCAGCAGCCGACCGGCAATGGCACCTTGATAGCCCGCCT
>QHYO01000389.1:3936-8678 GCA_003224135.1 Acidobacteriota bacterium
CGGTGGAAGAAGCCTCCGCAGCAGCTTAGTCGCAAAGCGCAGTCGGCGATCAGTGTGGAGTCCATGATGGATGCGCTAAGAAAAGTCCATCCACGAAGCCGATGTGGTACGCAACGGCGGCTCCAAATACCAGGCTCAGCAAGCCAGTGCCCGCCACCATGGTTCGGCTCAAGCACGCGAAACGATTTTCGGCGAGCGTATAGGGCACTGCAAAGGCCAGGGTCAAAAGCATCATCCCTGCGATCGTCCCCAATCCAAAAAGCAGCAGGTAAAAAATCGCCCACCGCGGATTGCGGATCGTTCCGAGCACCAGCAGGGCCACCGCTGCCGATCCGGCAAGCCCGTGCACAATTCCCACTAGTAATGGTCGCAGGGAATGAAACCAACCTAGCTTGACGAACGGTCTCCGGAGCCAGTGTGGCGGCTCCAATTGTTTTGCATGATGTTCCACGCCGCCTTCGTGACTGTGCGCGTGCGCATGGATATGCCCGCCATGAAAGTGCACGTGGGAATGCTCGCCGCGTTGGTCCGGATGCGTCGGAGAAAGTTTGTGACTGATCCAGCGCATTGCACCGGTTAGGTTCATCACACCCAACAGAACCAGCATCAGCGCAACCGAGAATTCGAGCGCGAGCCCCAGCCTCGGAGGAATGACAAACCCAAACAGGATGATGGCCGCACCAACGATCAAAATCGTGACCGTGTGGCCGACACCCCAAAGAACTCCGATCCATCCAGATCGCGAAAGCGTTTTTTCGCGGCTGATAATTGTGGACACCGCCACAACGTGGTCGGGATCGGTGGCATGCCGCATGCCAAGAAAAAATCCAATGCCAAGAATAAGCAAAGCACTAGTCATAGCCAGGAGACATCATAACAGCTACCCTTTTCCGTTCGTACAGCTCGAAGGCCAGTTCCCAAAATTGAGCCTCCGCACAGTAGTTTTTACTCCGCTTATTCGCGTGGTCTTTCCTCTGCGGGCCCATTTGCGTCGCGAAGTTGCGTCCTGAACCCGTCGCCACAATCCGCGGATCGCAAATCGAAGTATGCACGCAGACGTCTATTGTTGGTATTGCTGGCTTCTCGGAACGTCTATCTGGCATGGAATGAGCGGTTTGCAGGCTGCGCCGTCTTTCCAGCCCGCAGAAAGCAGCGATTTTTTTCGCCACCAGGAGGAGCGCTCGTTTTCTCTTTGCCGGTGGTTAATCCGTCTTTAGCAACCGGATAAGCTCTGCGGCTGCGTGGGGGAGGCGGGCGCCGCGCCGCGACACCAGATAGACGTGGCGGGGCAAGTTGAGTTGACGGACTTTCACTTCTTTCATCCATCCGTGATCGATTTCCCACGCCACGCACATGCGCGGCACAATGGCCACGCCCATGCCCATTTGCACGAAACGTTTGATACTTTCGATGGTCGGCATTTCGATGGGCATATTTAAAGTTGTGCGATTGCGGCCAAACAACTCAATCACGCGCCGCCGAAACGGCGATTCAACGCTATGAGCGACGAAGCTTTCGCTTTCGAGATCGGTGACATCCACTTCGCGGCGCCTTGCCAGCGGATGTTTTGGCGGCACAACGAGGGTCAGCTCGTCCTTCAGAATCTCCGTGGCTTGCAATTGCGGTTCACGGGGAACGAAGGAAACCGCGCCGAGGTCCAGCCGGTAATTCATCACTTCGTGAGGAATATCCCGGGAAAACATGCGATGAACGCGGATTTGAATGCCGGGATGGAGTTTTCTGAACTGTCCAAGCGCCGGCAGAAGCGCATGGATCGAGCTTTCGTTCACGCCCAGCGAGAGTTCGCCGCGATTCAAGCCCGTCAGCTCGGAAAGTCCTTTTTTCACTTCATCGCGAAGATTGATCAGCCGTTCGGCATAATCGCGCAGCAGAGTGCCCGCATCGGTAAGCCGCACCGGACGCGCGCCCCGCACAAAAAGTGGCTGGCCCAGGCCGTCTTCGAGCTTCCGAATCGCAAGGCTGACCGCCGGCTGTGTGCGGTAAAGGCGTTCGGCAGCCCGTGAGAAGCTTCCTTCGCGGGCAACCATCAGAAACACCTGCAATTCGCTCAGATCCATGAATTCCTCGTCCGGTCAGTATAAGGCAGAATTATCAAATGCAGAATAAAGATAAATTTGACCAGCAGGGGCAAAATCTGCGTTACTACTGTTGAGGCACACCCCATGGACGTAGTGCGCATATTCGACACCACCCTCCGCGACGGGGAACAGTCGCCGGGCTTCTCCATGAAGACGGAGGAGAAGATCCGGATGGCTCGCCAGCTCGCGAAACTTGGCGTGGACACCATCGAAGCTGGTTTCCCGATCTCGTCCCGCGGCGACCTGGAAGCGGTTCAGGCGGTCGCACGCGAAGTGCGCGATGTGCCGATCGCAGCACTGGCGCGCGCAAAAAAGCTCGATATTGACGCAGCGGTCGAAGCGCTCAAACTCGCGGCGGCCTCGCGTTTGCATATTTTCCTTGCCACCTCTGACCTTCACCTGCAGGTGAAGCTGAACATGACGCGCGAACAGGCTCTTGAAGCCATCGGCTCGATGATTCGTTACGGCCGGCAACAAGTCGCTGAGGTGGAATTTTCCGCCGAAGACGCCGGCCGCACCGATATCGACTATCTCTGTCAGGTCTGCAAGACCGCTATCGATGCCGGAGCTACAATTTTGAATTTGCCAGATACGGTGGGCTACGCTGTGCCCGAAGAATATGGCGAAATGTTTCGCCGCGTTCGCGAGTTTCTGGGTGATGCGCAGGGAGTTACGCTGAGTGCCCATTGCCATGACGACCTCGGCCTCGCTGTGGCGAATTCGCTCGCGGCAATTCGCGCTGGTGTGCGGCAGATCGAGTGCACCATCAACGGAATCGGCGAGCGCGCGGGAAACGCCTCGCTTGAAGAAATTGCCGTCGCTCTCGCAGTGCGCAAAGAAAGTTTCGGCGTAACCACCAACATCAAGCTGGAGCATCTATTTCCAGCCAGCCGCATGCTCACGGAAATTACCGGTGCGCAGGTCGCTCCGAATAAAGCCGTCGTGGGCGCGAACGCATTTGCTCACGAAGCCGGAATTCATCAGGACGGCATCATCAAGAATCCATCGACGTATGAAATCATTTCGCCGGAAACGGTTGGTGTGCCTTCGCGCTCCCTTGTGATGGGCAAGCACTCCGGCCGGAACGCGTTGCGCGTGAGCCTTCGCGACCTGGGCTTTGAAGCGACTGACGCGGAACTCGCGGAAATTTATCGCCGGGTAACCGCCCTGGCTGACGAATCGAAATCCGTGCGGCCGCGCGATATTCTTGGGATTGCTCACGAGGTGATCCGCCGCGGCGCATCGACGGTTCCCGCCGAGGCGTCTTCCGCGGCATAATGCAGGACATAAGAATTGTTGCATCAGGAAAATCATGAAAAAGTCCATCGTGCTGCTGCCCGGTGACGGTATCGGTCCGGAAGTTACGGCTGCCGCCGCGAATGTGCTCAAAGAGTGCGCGCGCGAATTCCATCATCAATTTGACTTTCAGGAACATCCAGTCGGTGGAACGGCGATCGACTTGACTGGCACGCCGTTGCCCAACGCAACGATTGACGCCTGCCGCAAAGGCGATGCTGTGTTTCTCGGCGCTGTTGGCGGTCCGAAATGGGATTCGCTGCCCGTAGGCAAGCGGCCGGAGAGCGGTCTGCTCGCGTTGCGTCAAGGCATGGGCTTGTACGTGAATGTACGTCCAGTGAAGCTGCTCGAACCTCTGCGCGGCATGTCGCCGCTGAAGCCAGAGCGCTTGGGCGATTTGGACTTGGAAATCATCCGCGAACTCGCGGGCGGCATGTATTTTGGCGACCGCGGACATAGCACGGAAGCCGGCAAAGAACGTTCGTGGGACACGGAGTCATATTCCACTCCCGAGATTGAACGCATTGCGACTTTCGCGTTTGCCCGCGCAGAGAATCGCTCCCACCGGCTGTGCTCCGTCGACAAGGCCAATGTGCTCGCCAGTTCGCAGCTTTGGCGCCGCACGGTCACCGCGATGAGCGCCGTGTACCCCAATGTAAAACTCGAACACATGTACGTCGACAACGCGGCAATGCAATTGACGCTGAAGCCCTCACAGTTTGATGTGATGCTGACCACCAACATGTTCGGGGATATCTTGAGTGACGCTGCCGCGGCGCTGGTGGGCTCGATCGGTCTGATTCCTTCGGCGAGCTTTGGCTCGGGCGCTCCTCTCTTCGAGCCGATTCATGGCTCAGCACCTACCCTGGCGGGCAGGGACTCGGCAAATCCTATTGGGTCGATTTTGAGCGCCACGATGATGCTGCGCGACGCCTTTGGCCTGAATCTGGAAGCCGATTGGGTGGAACAGTCGGTCGTGCGTGTCCTTGCCGGTGGCTATCGCACGCCGGATTTGGTCGCAGCTGGCGCGAAACGCGTTGGAACTGCTGGCTTTATGGAAATTCTGCACGAAGAAATGCAGCGCACCTTGGAACACGCTGAACGCTATGGTTGGGGCGTCTAATTTCGCTTCCAAGTATTGCAAATTTCCGTTCATAGGCTCACAATCTCAGCCCTGCTGAGGGGCAGAAATGCGCTGGTTCCGCCTACTAATCCTGGGGTTGGCGTGCGTCTATCCGCTTTACTGGACGTCGCAATTCCTGCTGTTTTTTGTGCCGGAAAGCCTGATGGGGTTTTGGCTCGGCGATCCGATACAGGTAATTTCCATTTCCTATCTGCAGGCCATGG
>QHYO01000390.1:0-7742 GCA_003224135.1 Acidobacteriota bacterium
GCGCACCACGGTTGCCGTCGTCTCGCCCGGGTTCCTCAAAGTCTTCGCTGTTCAGCCGATTCTCGGGCGGGATTTCACCGCCAGCGATGCGAGAAAAGGTGCTGCGCCGGTCGTTCTTGTCAGCTATGGATATTGGAGACAATACCTCGGATCATCCCCGGACCTCTCCCAGTCGCACTTAAAGATTGACGGGGCGGTTTTCTCCGCTATCGGCGTGCTTCCAGCAGGGTTTCACTTCCCGCCCGACGTGGCTCTGTGGTTGCCGGCCGATTTGGAAGGCGAAAATCCAAGCAGGACGTCGCACAACTACTATGCAGTCGGGCGTTTGCGCCACGGTGTGAGTGTCGAGCTCGCGAATCAGGACATCAGCGCGATCGCGCGTCGCATTCACGATTCATCGAGCGAACAAGGCGATTACCTGCTCAAGGATGGAATTGTCGTCCCGCTGCAGGACTCGATCACGGGCAATGCTCGTTCGCCGCTGCTGGTCCTGCAGGGCGCCGTGGGATTTCTACTGCTAGTGGCGTGCGCGAACGTGGCGAATTTGCTGCTGGCACAAGCGTCGGTGAGAGATCGTGAGCTGGCCATTCGTACCGCACTCGGTGCCGTGCGCGGACGTCTGATCCGTCAATTTCTTACCGAAGCCTTTCTGCTTTCGCTCGTTGGCGGAGGCCTCGGCGTACTCGGAGCGTTCTGGGGCGTGGCGCGATTAGTTGCGCTCGCTCCGCAAAATCTACCGCGGCTGGAGAGCGTCTCGGTCAGTATTCCGGTACTGGTGTTTGCGTTCCTCCTGTCCACCACGGTCGCCGCAAGCCTCGGAGTGTTCACTGCCATGCGGGCGACATCCGGCGACCCGCGCGAGGGCCTATTGGAAGGCGGCCGGGGACAAGCGGGCTTCCACGGTAGCCAGCGCGTTGGCCGGGTAATCGTGGCGGCACAGATCGCCATCACTTTGGTTCTCGTGGTCGGAGCAGGATTGCTCGGGCGCAGCCTGATGAAAGTGCTCGAAGTGAATCCCGGCTTCCGCGTGGACAAAATTGTCACGATGGATGTCGCGCTGCCGTGGGTGGACGATGCGAAGATAAAGGCAAATCAGTCGATTTTTTTTGCAAACCTGATTGACCGGCTCAAACAATTACCAGGCGTGCGCAACGTCGGCGCGACGAGCGGCCTGCCGATGGATGGTGGCCTTCCCGACGGAATGTTTCTGCTCGTCTCGCAGAATGAGATTCCCAAAACCACGGATGGTCTTGGGGCGATGTTCCAGCAAAAAGAACGCATTGGCAATGCGGACTTCTGCGTCGCCACCGACGGATACTTTCAGGTTCTCGGAATTCCCCTCATTCGAGGGCGAATCTTTGACGGGCGCGACGGCGCGAATTCTCCGCACGTTGCCGTGATCAGCGAATCGCTTGCGCGCGACCGCTGGCCAAATCAGGACCCCATCGGCCACACGATTGAGTTTGGAAACATGGATGGCGACTTGCGTTTGCTGACCATCGTCGGGATCGTGGGCGACACTCACGAATATGGCCTCGATGTACCGCCGCGTCCGACCGTCTATGTGAATTTGTTCCAGCGGCCGCGCCCGGCGGTTACCTTAACCATGCTGGGTGATGCCGATACACAGTCCGTCGCTTCGGGTGCGCGAGAAATCCTGCAGGACCTCAACCCGGAAATTCCGGCGAGGTTCCGGACTTTTTCGCAAGTCTATTCCGCTTCGCTGGGCTCCCGGAGATTCAACGTCGTTCTCATCGGATTCTTCGGAATCGTCGCGCTGCTGCTCGCCACAACGGGCGTGTTTGGCGTGATGGCCTATTCCGTCAGCCGCCGCACCCGCGAGATTGGCGTGCGTGTCGCTCTTGGCGCGGCCTCAGGCGACGTTCTCAGGATGATCTTGAGCCAGGGATTGCGCACGATCTTCATGGGTGTGGCGATTGGTATTGCCGGTTCGCTGGCACTGACACGCACCGTGGAGTCGCTGCTCTTTGGCGTGACCGCCACCGATCCGCTGACTTTCGGCGGGGTCACACTTCTCCTAGTCGGGGTTGCCCTTGTGGCTTGTTTCATTCCGGCCCGTCGCGCCACGAAGGTAGATCCAATGGTTGCGTTGCGTTACGAATAGATTTTGTCGTCCGGCCGATACAACGCTTAAAAACGATCCACATTTTTCCACAGACTTACCACTACTGGCACAGCCCCGCCGTTTGTAGAATGTCCGGAATTTATTTCCTTAGGAGGCGATTCATGCTGTTTGCCAGAGTGACTCGCGGCAAAAATCGCGGAACCCGTTTGCTTCCGCACCGATTCAAAGACGACCGGTATCACGTCCAGTTGGGAAAGAAGGTCCATATATTCCGGTCACCGATTGCCGCGATATCCCTTCCTACCTTGCTAATGGCTACTCTCTTCAAATGAGCGATCGAGCCGAGAGCCTCACTCCCAGCCTGATACGGCCCGAATCAATCCGTGGCTGGAGTAGAACGTCTTCCAATGGTTTTTTCTTTGGCGCTCTCTAAACTCCGGAACATCGCTTCAGACCTGCTCCCTATCTGTTTTTGCTTGATTCAGTTCCGTGAGGTTTCCCTGCTTCCACGGCTTTCTACTCGATTTAACCTTCTCAGAATCAGGCACTTGCAGGGCCGGATCTGCGCTTGAAAAATAGAGCTAACGACGAAGCCCGGGTCCCTTGGTCACAAAAGAGGACTTACGCAGGGTGCTCTGTAGCACAAGCTTGAGGTCCATGCCCCTCGCTTCTCTCCTGAATGTACTACGCCATGATGACTTTGTTTTGGAAGCGGCGCGCCGCGATCACCAGCAAAAATGTTCCCATCGCGAAAAGCGCCAGCGCGTCGATCCACAGGTGGGAGATTCCCGCGCCTCGCAAAATCACGCCGCGCGTGATGTTGATGAAATAGCTCGCAGGAACAAAATAACTGATCACATAGAAAATCTTCGGCATCGTTTCGCGCGGGAAAATGTAACCGGAAAAAAAGATGCTCGGCAAAATCGTAAGAAAGGCCAGTTGCATCGCTTCCGATTGCGAATTGGCTTTGCTCGAAATCAGGATTCCCAGTGACAGTGAAACGAAAATGTACGGTAACGAAAGAAATGCCAGCAAAATAACGCTGCCATGGATCGGTACATGAAATGCAAAGCGCATGAACGTCAAAATCATGCACAATTCAAAAAAACCGATCACCAGATAGGGCAAAAGCTTGCCTAGCAGCAATCCCATTGGCCTTACTGGTGTGACAAACAATTGTTCGAGCGTGCCGCGCTCTTTTTCCCGCACGATCGAAAACGCCGTCAGAAACGTTGTCACGTTCAGCAGCAGAATTGCCGTCAGTCCCGGCAGAAAAAAATTGGGAGATCGCGAATCGGGATTGAACAACAGCTTGGGCCGCATGTCCACCGCGAACGTTTCATTGTTCACCAGCACGCGGCGCAATGATTCATCGAGTCCGATCGACGTGGTCACATTGATGGCTTGGCCCGCCACCGACGAATCGGAACCGTCAATCAGCACCAGAACCTGCGCGCTCATCTTGTGCAGCAATTTGTCCGAGTAATCGACGGGAATCTTGATGCCAACGCGCGCCTTGCCGGCAATGATCATCTCGTTCATTTCATGGTCCGTGTTTACATAACGCACAAGATGAAATGTATCGGAGTTTTTCAGGCGGTCCAGCAGTTCGCGGCTCTCGCGCCGGCCATCTGCGTTGAATACCACGGTATTGATTTGCCGGATGTTGGTATCGATCCCGTAGCCGAGAAGCAGCATCTGGAGCAATGGAATGATCAGCGAGAAGAATAGCGTTCCAAAATCACGCCGCACGTGCAGCGTCTCTTTATAAAAAACCGCGCCGAATCCGCGAAAAATGTCACGCACGCGCGGCCTCCGAGTGATTATTTTGATTCTTGCGCGTCAGCTCCACAAAAACATCTTCGAGACTCGGCGCCAGAGGACGAATCTCCGCAACGGTGATGCCTTGTTTTTGAAGTTGTTCGCGCAAATCGTCGAGATTGAAATGGTCATCAATCAGCGCATGAATCGACTGGCCAAAAATTGTGGCGCTGCGAATACCCCGAATTTGTCGTGCAATTTTCAACGCGCGCGTAACTTCCGGCGTCGTGATTTCCACGCGAATCGTTCCTTGAGGCGTCACGTCAGGAAGTTCGCGAAGGGAATTCGGAGTTCCATCCGCAATCAGTTTTGCGTAATAAATGTAGGCCACGTGACTGCAACGCTCCGCTTCATCCATGTAGTGCGTGGTCACGAAAAATGTGATGCCGTGTCCGGATAGCTCGAAGAGCAAATCCCACAGTTGACGCCGCGCGACAGGATCGATTCCGGCAGTCGGCTCGTCCAGAAAAAGCAGTTTTGGCTCATGCAGCATCGCGCAGCCAAGCGCCAGACGCTGCTTCCATCCACCGGAGAGTTGCGCCCCGAGACGGTCCAGATACGGTTCGAGACCATTCATCTGGATGACGTCGTCCATGCGTTTTTTCAACCGGTCCGGGCTGAGTCCGTAAACTCGGCCGTAGAACGTGAGATTTTCTTTAACACTGAGGTCGGGGTACAGGCTGAAATTCTGCGACATGTAGCCGATTCGCTCGCGCACCCGTTCCGCATCCGTGCGCACGTTCAATCCTTCGACGCTGGCATCGCCTCCGCTCAACGGAAGCAGACCGGTCAACATTTTGATCACTGTGGTTTTGCCGCTGCCGTTGGGCCCGAGAAAACCAAAAATTTCTCCGCGCGCGACCGTGAAGCTGACGTCGTTTACGGCGGTAAAGTTTCCGAATTTTCTCACCAGCCCGCGTGCGGAAATTGCAGGATCAGTTCCTTCTGGCCCGCCATTCGTTTTGTCGCCATTCACAGACATCGCTATTTCTCGCCCAACAGTTTTACATCCGCAGCCATCCCCGCCAGTACGCGGTGCGATGCGTCGTCAATGCGAACCTTCACGCCGAAAACCTGGTGCACGCGTTCTTCGCGTGTCTGCACGTTACGTGGCAAAAATTCCGCTTGCTGGTTGATCTGTTCAACGACGCCGTCGAAAACCTGCCGGCCAACGGAATCGACACTGACCTGCGCTTTCTGGCCGATGCGCACACCGGAGATCTCGGTTTCTGGAATGTAAATGCGGACGTATATCTGATCGCGTTCGAGCAATGTTGCTACGGGCGTGTTCGGCGAAATCAAGTCCCCTGGCCGTACGTCAAGTACTTCCACCGTTGCGGCCGTCGGTGCAACGACCTGGCGTTCACGAAAACGCGCTTCATCGTATGCCAGCGCTGCTTGTGCCGAGTCGATATCTTCGCGGCGGTTACCGCGCTGCAATTTTTCGAGCGTGGCCTGCGCTTGTGCATAGCGCGCTTCGGCGCTTGCAATTTCTTCCGGACGGTAGCCGCGATTCAGCTGGTCGAGTTTGTGTTGCGCGTTTTCTTTTTGCGCGATGGCCACTTTCCAATTGGCTTCGGCGGTATCGCGCTGTTGTCTGGAAACCAGATCTTTTTGCGCGAGCGCTTCGTAACGCTGAAAATCAAGCCGCGTCCGCGTTTCGTCCGCGGCAGCGCGATCGACGTCGGCTTGCGCCGCTGCAATGTCTTCTTTGCGGTAGCCGTTCTTCCGCATGTCGGAATCGGCTTTGGCCTGCTGTGCGGCGGCACGCGCTTCGGCGATTTCTTCGGGACGGTAGCCGCGTTTTGCTTTTTCCGCCGAAGCGCGGGACTGCGCCAGCGAGGCAAGAAGTTCCTTATCGTCGAAAGTCATCAGAACTTGTCCAGCTTCGACGGTGTCGCCTTCGCGCACCAGCAATTTATCGATGCGGCCGCCAATTTTGGAACCCACGCGAATGTTGCGCGCTTCCACGGTGCCGGAACCTTGTAGCGCGTTGTCGCGATGAAACCATCCGCCGTAGAGAATTCCAGCGGTCACCGCGATGGCGACCACGGCAACGAGGATGGCGATTCGCTTTCCGTTCATTCTTTCACCGTGCCCGTTTCATCTTTTCTGCAGAAGCTTTTTTCGTTTCCCTGGCTGCGATTCCGTTCCACAGCAGGCGAACCGACATCTCAACGCGTTCGGGAAGCGTGTGATCGCCAATCAACGACCAGAACAAAAGCGTTCCAAAGATCGTTTGCCGCCAGACTTGCGCAATCTCTTCCGCTCGAAAGTCCGTGCGAATTTCACCGCGCATCTGGCCATGGTGGATCAGTTGCCCCAGCAACGCCCGGTTTCGATCGTGAATGCGCAGCATCCCTCCGCGGACCGGCACCGAAGCAAGATTCGCCTGCAGTAGCGCGCGGACAATCGCCGGGTTGCGGATGGGCTCCTCCGTCATGCGCAGGACCAGAGTCCGCAGCACTTCCTGCATCGGCAGATCGGATTTTTTCGCCTCCTGAACGATGGTCGCGAGTTTTCCGAGCTGCATTTCTCCAAATGCCATCAGAACGTGCTCTTTGCTCGGGAAATAATTGAAGAAAGTGCCCTTGCCGACGTCGGCCGCCTCGGTGATGTCCTCCACGGTGGTTTCGGCATAGCCTTTTTTCGCGAACAGAGAGAGCGCCGCGCGGAACAAACGGTCGCGGAGTTCCGCGCTGCGGCGGAGGCGCCGAGACTTCGGAAAGGCTTTTGCAGGACGGGATTTGGATCGGGAAGGGCGTTTCATGACTGGTGCTCATTTATGACTATAGGTCATCGTAGCAAAGACCGCAAGCCATAAACAACAGAGCGTCTTCCGCCCGAAGGCAGAAGACGCTCCTTTGCCGAAGGGTTGAATTTGTTCTTACTTCAGTGAATCAGGATCAGACAGATTCTTCGGAGACTTTTTGTTCAGATAAGCAACCAATGGTTGTGCGGGAGTTGGCACGCGTACCGTGCCTTTGAAAACGATGTCTTGCGCTTCCACTTTTTTGCCGTATACCCTTTCGTTTGCGTCGTTGTCTGGCCGCACCGTCGAACCGGCAAGCGAGATGCCCGCAAAAAGTCCGCGAGCGCGCGAATAGGTGAGGACCTCGGCGCGCAGCGTCACGTCGGTCGATGCTTCAGCGTTACGACCCTTGGGGCCCGCAGCCGCGGAAGCGTCTGCGCCGAGTTTGACCTTGCTTGAAAGAATCGAACGAGCACCGCGCGGGTTCATGACAAGCAGAACAAAGTCCGTCGCCTGACCGCCGAGCTGAAAGCCGACGCTCGCGCCTTCGAGCGCCATCATCGTTGGAGCGCCCCAGGGTCCGGTGAAATGTTCACCGCTGCGGCAGACCATCGCTCCGCGGCCGTAACTGCCACCAACGATAAACGCAGCTTTCAGCACCGATGGATAAACAATGATGCACTCTGCCTTATCAATCAGATCCTGGGGAATGTCATCAGGAATATCCATGATTTCCTTAATCACCGTCGCGCAGTTTTGCAGGCGCTCGGCTTCTTTTTTGTCTTCTGCGCCGAGCGGCAACCCCAGAAGAGCCAAGACGAGAAACATGGCCAATGTCTTTTTCATTTGTGTCTCCTTGTGCGCCGGCTAAACCGGCGAGGTGTAGTGAATGCAAAAGTCATACGAATGTGAAATAGCGACCCACATCGGCCCCGAGTCATGCGGAGTCACTCGCAAGGGTGGCGTCGAAGCGTTGACAGGGGAACGTGCGGGCCGGGTATTCAGCCGCGTAAGAAACTTCCTCCGGGACGCCGACGCTGTAAGGAGAAGCGGAAGGCCCCATCGGGTGCGCCGATATCGCGA
>QHYO01000390.1:7966-9027 GCA_003224135.1 Acidobacteriota bacterium
ACGCGTCCCGGACACCGAGCCGGAAAGACGCGCCGAGTGCGCTGGAGCGGGTACGTCAAGCAGCAGGAAAGGATAAGAAGTTGCGGTTCACAGCGCTCCTGCACCACATCTACAACCTGGAAACGCTGCGCATGGCTTACTTCCGCTTGAAGAAGGAAGCCGCGCCGGGCATGGACGGGGAGACGTGGCGGCACTACGGCGAGGAACTGGAGAGGAAACTCCAGGATCTTTCCGAAAGGCTGAAGCGAGGAGCGTACCGGGCGAAGCCGGTGCGCAGAGTGTTTATCCCCAAGGCCGACGGGCGGCAGAGACCGCTCGGAGTTCCGGCGCTGGAAGACAAGATCGTCCAGCGTGCGGCGGTCGAGGTGTTGAACGCCATTTACGAAACGGACTTTCTTGGATTTTCGTACGGGTTCCGACCCGGGCGCAGCCAGCATCAAGCGCTGGACGCGCTGTACACGGGACTGCTGACGAGAAAAGTGAACTGGGTGCTCGATCTGGACATCAAAGGCTTTTTCGATGGAATTTCTCACGAATGGCTTGTGAAATTCATCGAGCATCGGATAGCAGATCGGCGCGTCGTGCGGTTGATCCAGAAATGGCTCAATGCGGGCGTGCTGGAGGATGGGAAAAGAATACGAGTGCAAGAGGGAACGCCTCAAGGCGGAAGTGCTTCGCCGCTTTTGGCGAACGTCTATCTTCATTACGCATTCGACCTGTGGGTCCAAGCATGGCGACAGAAGCGAGCGCACGGTGACATGATCGTGGTGCGATTTGCGGATGACATCGTGGTTGGATTTAGGGACAAAGCGGATGCCGACCAGTTTCGGGCGGAACTTACCGAACGCATGAGGAAGTTCAACCTGGAATTGCATCCCGAGAAAACGCGACTTCTGGAATTTGGACCGTTCGCGATCCAAAACCGGCAAAGGCGTGGAGAAGGGAAGCCGGAGACATTCAACTTTCTTGGCTTTACGCATATCTGCGTGAAGAAGAGAAGCAACGGAATGTACACGGTGTTGCGGCAGACGATACGCAAAAGGTTGCAGGCGAAGCTGAAC
>QHYO01000388.1 GCA_003224135.1 Acidobacteriota bacterium
GGCTTTCCGAAATAAAATTGCGACGCTGCGGCGAACCCGTAATTCCCATGCGCGAGATAAACCTGGTTGGAGTACATGGTAAAAATCTGCGGCTTCGTGTAGCGCCGCTCGATCTGCAGCGATAGCAGCATCTCCTGCATTTTGCGGCGAAAGCTGCGGTCGCTTCTGTCCAGGAAAAGGTTGCCAGCAAGCTGCATGGTGATGGTGCTGGCGCCTTCGGCTCTGCGGCCTTTGATCAAATTGCGATATGCGGCGCCCGCAATTCGTGGAAAGTCAATGCCCCAGTGATCTTCGAAGTGCTGGTCCTCGATGGAAGAAACGGCGCTGTAGAGAATCTTTGGGCACTGCTCGTAGGTCATCAAGATACGGCGCTGCAAGGCAAAGCTACCGACCATCTGCCCGTCGTCTGCGTAAATTTCGGTGACGACGTTCGGTCGATATGTTTCCAACGCACGAATTTCGGGCAGGTCGCTTGCGTAAACGAAGAGTAGTCCGCACCCGGCGCCGAGCGCGATAGAGCACAGCAGCAGGAACGCGATGGCAACGCGGTCAATCAGTTTCCAGCCGCGAAGTCGAAGAGTGATCGGAGGAAGACTTAGCATCAACAGAAAATTTTAGCGCAAGTGCGTGCGCTTGGCAGGTTGCAAGAGAGTGGAAGTTTCCATATGCAGAATGCACGCCAAGCACATATCCGTCATTGCGAACGTAGCGAGGTATCTCTCTTTGCGCCTATCGCGCAAGAGTTCAACCACTGCCAGCGAGTAGATGAACAAACTTGACCCTGGATGCTAGGAATCTTGCGATGCTGCCCATGGGTGCGGCTTCTGTGCTTCCTGAAACGCGAAGATCGTCATCAACGCAGCCAGAGCGACGAGCGCTCCATCGCGCAACACGGTCTTGATCGTAAGCGGTTCGGGATTGGCGAAACATCCGCAATTAATCTGCAGCCCCATCGCGTAGGAGCGGACGACGGCGATAAAAAATCCCAGCATGATCAGCGTTATGAGGGTGGCCCAGACGCGGAGTTTCCAGCCAAGGAGAAGCAGCAGCCCCAGCCCGATCTCCACAAACGGCAATGTATTTGCCACAAACTTAACTCCCCACACGGGAAGGATTCGGTAGGAATCAACCTGCATTGCGAAGAAGGACAGCGCGACCCCGATCGGGGGCCGCGGGTGCATACCCATGGTGAGTTTTGAATAGCCCGCGTAGATCAAAACTCCCGCAAGGACGATACGGCCAAGCCAGATCACCGCGCGGCGGAAATTGAGTGGGCTGGATTGCATCATACGAGTGATGAATCGCTAGCGCTGTGACAGAAGCTGGTCAAGAAACTGGTGGAGCACGTCATAACTCACGATTCCGACCACCGGATAGGTCTGCCCCTTGAAATGAATAATCGTCGTCGGAGTTTGATTCACGTTATAGGTTTTCCCGAGCGCGACATCTTTATCAATGCCCGCATCGAGCGCCGTTCCCTTGGCCTGCGCACGAATCTTCATCATGTCCGCGGCTGGGAGTACCGCCGCAAGCGTGCCATCGATGTCGCCACTCTGTTCCCATTTTTCCTGGTTCTGGAAAAGCGCCTGCTCCGCCTGGTCCCCTTTGCCAAGTTGCGCGGCCGCCCGCACATACCGCGCAGCAACGCGAGAGTGAGCATGCATGGGCAGCGGAAAATCACGATGTACCAGATAAACTTTGTTTGTGTTGACGTAGTTGTCCAGCAACTGCTGATTTGTTGTCTTGTACAGCTGTTTGCACGCCGGGCACTGGAAGTCGCTGAAAACTTCCATGGCGATCGGCGCTGACTTTGAACCGAAGGCTCGGTGCGGGTCAATCTCGGGCACTCCGGAAACCTGCGCGGGATCGAGAACCGCCTCTGCTTTCGCAAAGGATGTGCTCGGTTCAGTCGCCAGGCCTGTTGTAGAGGGAACCGAGACCGGCAGCGCCTTTGACGCAGCGGAAATGTCCGCTGTGGCGGCCATGCCAGTAGGAACGGCAAGTTCATGATTTACGCCAAACCCAAACGACAATGCAGCGCCGGCAAGCGCAAGTCCAATCACTGCCGTTATCAGATGTCGGCCCTTCACGGGATTCTCCCTAAGCTCGATGCGTGCGGAACCCTAGCGGACGATAGTACCTTAGAACGCGATTACCTTAGAATGCGAAAAAAGAGCGGGCCAGCTCGGGAACAACCTCCAGCGCCGGCCCGCAGGCGCCTTCTCTACGCCGCTTCATAAGATGCAAAAGCGCCGGGGAGGTTGGTTCGCGGACCTTGCGGACGTCAAAGCCCAGCCGACAGCGTCTGTAAGTAGCACAAAATAATAGCCATATTGAGGTTATCAGCAAGCTTGACAAAGATGCACTCAACCTTTATACTCGCGCCTGCATCGAACTGGGCTGAATCCCGACGCGCCGGTATTTGAGCTCCCAGCTTGGCTCGGCCGAGTGACGTTCGATTCTCAGATTTGTGCACCTACACAGGGGAGATATTTATGAGCAAGATTATCGGAATTGACTTGGGAACCACGAACTCGGTCGTCTCGGTGATGCAGGGCGGCGAGCCGGTGGTGATTCCCAATCAGGAAGGCGCACGCACTACTCCGTCGGTCGTGGCCATCACCAAAACCGGCGAGCGGCTGGTCGGCCAAGTTGCCAAGCGTCAGGCCGTCACGAACCCGGAAAACACGGTTTATTCGATCAAGCGCTTCATGGGGCGGCGGTTCGACGAAGTGGGTTCGGAGATGAAGCGCGTTCCTTACAAAGTGGTAAAAGGCGATCACGATGACGCTCGCGTCGAGATTTCCGGCAAGGTGTATAGTCCGCCCGAAATTTCGGCGATGATTTTGACGAAGTTGAAAAATGCCGCCGAAGACTTCCTTGGCGAAAAGGTCAGCAAGGCCGTGATTACCGTTCCCGCGTACTTCAACGACGCGCAACGGCAAGCCACGAAGCAGGCCGGCGAGATCGCTGGACTTGAAGTCGTCAGAATTATTAACGAACCAACCGCGGCAGCGCTCGCCTACGGATTGGAGAAGAAAACCGACGAAACCATCGCCGTGTACGACCTCGGTGGCGGCACTTTCGATATTTCAGTGCTGGAAGTCGGCAGCGGCGTCGTGGAAGTGAAATCCACCAACGGCGACACGCACCTGGGCGGCGATGACGTCGACCAACGCATCGTGGACTGGCTTATCGACGAGTTCAAGAAAGCCAACAACATTGACTTGAGCAAGGATCGCATGGCTCTGCAGCGCCTGAAGGAAGCAGCAGAGAAGGCCAAGATCGAGTTGTCGCAGATGATGGAAACGGAGATCAACCTGCCATTCATCACTGCGGGGGCAAGCGGGCCGATCCACTTGCAGGAAAAGCTGACCAGGACGCGCCTCGAACAGCTGATGGCGGATTTGCTCGATCGTTCGATGAAGCCGGTACAGCAGGCTCTTGAGGACGCGAAACTTTCGCCGAGCAATATCGAAGAAGTCGTGCTCGTTGGCGGCTCTACACGCATCCCGAAAGTGCAGCAGCTCGTTCGCAACTTCTTTGGCGGCAAAGAGCCGCACAAGGGCGTGAACCCCGACGAAGTTGTCGCAGTGGGCGCAGCGATCCAGGGCGCCGTGCTGGCCGGAGAAGTAAAGGACATCCTGCTGCTCGACGTGACGCCGCTTTCGCTCGGCGTTGAGACGCTTGGCGGCGTGATGACGGTTCAGATTCAGCGCAATACCACGATTCCGACCCGCAAGGTCGAAACGTATTCGACGGCGTCGGACAACCAGTCGGGCGTGGAAATCCACGTGATGCAGGGCGAACGCAAATTCGCAAAGGACAACCGTTCGCTCGGCACATTCAAACTGGACGGCATTCCACCTGCTCCCCGCGGCGTGCCACAAATTGAGGTGACCTTCGACATCGACGCGAACGGCATCCTAAACGTTTCGGCCAAGGACAAAGCCACCGGCAAGGAACAGAAGATCACCATCCAGTCCTCGACCGGATTGACCAAGGACGAGGCGGAGAAGATGCGGGTGGAAGCCGAATCGCACGCGGAAGAAGATCGCCGCCGTATGGAAGAAGTCGAAGCCCGCAACCGTCTGGACGGCATTGTGTACCAGGCCGAAAAGACCATTCGCGAAAATCGCGACAAGCTGCCTGAGGCCGACGTTAAGGCCGCCGAGGAAGCCCTCGAGGAAGCCAAGAAAGCGATGAGTGACGGCGGCGAGGGCAATACCGGCCGCCTGCGTACGGCCACGGAAAATGTCGAGCGCACACTGCACAAGATGGCGGAGACGCTCTACAAAACCGCCCAGAGTGCGCAGCAGGCTGAGGCCGCAAGTGCGGCCGGAGCTGGACAGGCGGGTGCCGGCGGCACGCCAGGACCAGGCGGGGCAGGCAAGCCCGGCGACGTGATCGACGCAGAATACGTCGACGTGGACGAGAAGAAACAGCCGAACTAAGTTCGGCCATTCAAAGTGCACTATAGTTCCTCTCCGCTATAGTGCACTTTTCCCTTTTAGGGATAAACGATTGAGAACCATGCCGACTACATCCAAAACCGACTATTACGAACTTCTGGGCGTCCCGCGCAAAGCCACGGCGAAGGATATTCGCGCGGCCTTTCGCAAACTCGCGCGCAAGTATCACCCTGATTTGAATCCTGGCGACAAAGCTTCCGAAGAAAAATTCAAGCAACTGCAGGAAGCCTATGATGTCCTCTCCGATTCAAAAAAACGCCAGATGTATGACCAGTATGGCTTTTATAGTGAGAACGCTCCGGCAGGCGACTACGCCACGGCAGGAGGCGGCGACAGCAACGTCAACTTTGATTTCAATGGGTTCGATTTCAGCAGCGGCGGAACAGCCGGCGGCGGCGCAAGTTTTCGCGATCTCTTCAGCCAGTTCTTTGGTGGACGCGGCGGCGCAAGCATCGAAGAAGAAGCCGAACCCGGCAGCGCGCTCGAATATAAACTCGAAATTGATTTTTGGGACGCAGTGCGCGGCGGCGTAAAAAAACTGCAGATCACGCGCATGGACACCTGCGAAACTTGCCACGGAACGGGCGCCGTCGGTTCGCCACAGACCTGTTCAACATGCAATGGGACTGGCACCATTCAGCAAGCCGCTGGCAAAATGCGCTTCAACGTGCCCTGCACGCGCTGCGGCGGCACTGGAAAACTTCGCACCGCGTGCAAGAATTGTGGCGGCGAAGGCCGCGTGCGTCGCACGGAAACCATCGACGTGCGAATTCCGGCAGGCGTGGCGTCCGGCGGACGCGTTCGCGTGCCAGGGAAAGGCAACGCAGGAACGATGGGGGCTCCGGCGGGCGACCTCTACTTGATTGTCGAAGTGCGGCCTCATCCGTTTTTCGAGCGACGCGGAAATGATTTATACACGAGAGTTCCCGTGACGGTGAGCGAAGCA
>QHYO01000392.1 GCA_003224135.1 Acidobacteriota bacterium
GCGTACGTTATCCGCCAGATGAACGAAGACAAGGACGTCGCGCAACGCTACGCCGACGCCAGAGCCGCCGAAGCCTTTGGCCTGCTACCGAAGAATTTCGACCTGGACTCCTTCATGGTCGATCTGCTTACCGAGCAGATTGCCGGCCTCTACGACCCGAAGGCACATGAATTTTATATCGCCAACTGGATACCGCTTGAAGATCAGCGCATGGTTATGGCTCATGAGCTGACCCATGCGCTACAAGACCAGCATTTTCAAATCGAGTCGTGGCTAAAAGCAGCGCGTCCGAACGACGATGCCGAGCTGGCACGTGAGGCGTTCCTCGAAGGCAGCGCCATGGCAGCCATGGTGGACTATCTTCTTCGCGGCACTGGAAAATCCCTGAACAATATGCCCGAGTTCGATCCTTCCATTCTGACGGGCGACCTGAGTAGTTCGCCGTCACTGCAAAAGGCGCCGCCCTTCATAAAGGACACGCTGGTGTTTCCGTATTTCGCAGGCATGACATTTACGGCAGCCGCACTGAAGCCCGCGGGTTGGAGCGCGGTAGGAAAGGTTTTCCTGAATCCTCCTGCGTCGACGCAGCAAATCATGCATCCCAAACTCTATAAGACGGGCCACCTTCCGGAGCCAGTGACACTTCCGGCCATGGACGGCTACCTTGGGAAGCAATGGAAGAAGATCGACGAAAACCTGATGGGCGAATTCGGATGGCTTGAGGTCCTGAAACAGTTTCTGGATGAACAGCGCGCCAAGCCGCTCGCCGCGTCCTGGGAAGGTGATCGTTATCAGCTTTACGAAAACCAGCAATCCAAGCGCCTGCTGCTGGTTGCCCGAATTCATTTTTCAAGTCAGGTACACGCAGCCAGGTTCTTCGGCCAGTACTCCGAATTGCTCGAGAAAAAGCATCAACAGAGAACGAATCTGTTCCGCAGGCCGGATTTTTTCTCTTTTGAGACTCCGGAAGGCGG
>QHYO01000393.1 GCA_003224135.1 Acidobacteriota bacterium
CTCGGCTACCGACTGTCTCGCTCTGGAAGGCGGCGAGCGCAGCGTCTTTGTGGAGCTAAATAAGCAGCTCGATCTGGGATCGGTGCCGGAACCCGATCAGAAATTGGGCGCCACGCCAACGAAAACAGTCAGTAACGCAATACCCGTGGTTGAAGCAACGGTGCGCTAACTCATCGCGCCTACTCCCCGGCAACGGCTGCGCGGTGGGGCCGTAACAGTAGTGGCGCGGTGTCTCGATTCGTCATTCCATCACGCCGAGCCTCCAACCGGACTACACGCTTCGTCAAACGCTCGATCCGCTGCTGCTGCCCGATTGTAGTCGTCGCATATTTCGATCTATTATTTTTTCCGCGCAGTTCCTTCAGGGCTTCATGCGCATACTCGAGCGCCTTACTGAAATTCTTCGTTCGCCTTTCGTGATGGACGGCTAGCTCCTCGCATGCTGCCAAGCGGCACTCGGCATCTTCAAGCAGTGCTTCCCAAATTGCTGCTGCCGCAGCGTGTTCTCCCCTGCGCTTGGCCATTCGCGCCAACCCTCGCTGCGCGCCGCTCCAGGTATCGTGACAATCCAAACAAGTCCAGTCCTTCTGCCTCTTCCTGCTGCTCGAAATCCAGCAGGGAATTGAGCTTTCCGAAGAGCGCCGCCAACCCACGCAAGTCCATTCCGTTGTGACGTACGACGCCCGCTAACGGCAACGCAGATCGCCCTCGCAAATAATCAAAGTAAAATTGCGGAATCAACGAGGACGGCACATCATCCTCACGATGCCACCCGAGCCGCGGTGCGTCGAGCACGTGCCGCTCAAGCTCCACCAACCGTACCGAACCGAGCCGCAGCTTCCACACGGCTCGCGCCGGATGCAGCAAGTCCAGATGGGCCGCAAGCTCCGGAACCCGTATGCACCGCGTCATCAGGTAGCGACTTTCTAGCAACGGCCAGTCGAACGTTTTCCCGTTAAACGTCACCAGTACCGGACGTTCCGCAATTCTTGCGGCAAGCTCCAGCAGCACTGAGTGCTCCTCCGAAAAATCCCGCATCATGAACTGCTCGAGCTGCAAGCCGCCCGAATCCCACCACGCGATTCCGATCAGGAATGCATACGTCCCAGTCCCACCGGCGAGTCCCGTGGTTTCCGAGTCCAGAAACAGCCATTTCTCTGGATCTTCGGCTGCTGCGCGCCACTTCTTCGTTCGCGCCGCATCTGGTGTTCGGCACAACAGGTCCAACGCCGCCGGTCGAAACTCTGGAAATTCCGGAGTGGCATACCAGTTACGAACGCTCAGATGGTTCCCGTACTTGGTACGTAGAATCGTTGCGCCCAGCAGCTGCGTAAGCGTACTTTCGTCGAGACCAGCGGACGGAGATTCTTCTGGAGACGTCTGGTCGTCGCAAAGCGCCGCGCCCCGCGCGGGACGCAGCGCCGCCAATCGCGCAAATCTGTCCAGCTTCTCCATCTATCCGCAGACCCTGTCTAAAATCGCCAGCGCCGCCTCTTTGGCGCACGGGGCCAAATCGCCCGCTGGTCCGACGCACGAAGGGCAGCCGGACTCGCAGCCGCAACCCGCAATGAGTTCGCGCGTTTTCGCAAGCAGCAATTCGTGCGCGCGGTACAATGGCTCCGAAAATCCGATCCCTCCTGGATACGCGTCGAACAAATACAAATTTGGCTCAAAGAATTCTTTCGAGGTCGCGCTGATCCCATCTTCCATCGATACCTCTTTCATTG
>QHYO01000395.1 GCA_003224135.1 Acidobacteriota bacterium
TTACGCATATGCGGATCGCCTGGCCGCAGCTGTCGGGCCAAGCGGCATGAATGTGATCCTCCGTTTGTCGTCGTTTCTGCTCGTATGTATTGGCGTCCAGATTTTCTGGAACGGCCTGAGCGCTCTTGTGAAAACGCTGAGAGTCTGAGAAATGTATTCAACGCTTGGGCGTTTTCACCGGGTCCGGTGGACGCGACGGAAGCTTTTTCGGATTCGCTTCGAGCGCCTTCATGATTTCCGAAATACCGCGCTCGAGCTGAGGATCGCGGCCGGAAATCACCGACGCCGTATCGTTTTCCACGACAATGTCGGGATCGACGCCGTGTCCTTCGATGACGTATTTCCCATCAACAGAAGCCGTGGCAAACTCGGGCACGAAGACTGTTCCGCCATCAAGGAGCGGACCCCGGCCAGTAATGCCAACCACGCCGCCCCAAGTCCGTTTGCCGATCAAAGGCCCGAGTCCAGCCTGGCGGAACATATAAGGAAAGATGTCGCCGTCGGAAGCCGACGTTTCATTGAGCAGGCAGACCTTCGGGCCGTAAAAGACCACGCCGGGATAAGTGCGGGTGTAGTCAGAAACGCGATCGAAGGAAGTGCCGAGAAGTTCCCGGTGCAGCCGCTCGATGAGCATCTGCGAAATATTGCCGCCGCCATTACCACGAACGTCCACAACCAGTGCTTCCTTGCGGATCTGAGGATAGTAAAACTTCAAGAATTCGCGGATGCCGGCCGCGCCCATGTCGGGAATGTGAATGTAGCCGACGCGTCCATTGGTGGCTTTCGAGACGGCATCGCGATTGTGATTGACCCAATCCAGATAGATGAGATTTCGTTCCGTGGTGATCGGGCGGTAGCTGATGCGCCGGGCGCCGTCGGTTGAAGGCTTGGCATTCAGGGTGAGCTGTACCGGCCGATTGGCTTTATTGCGAAGGAGTTGATAAGGATTCTTGTCTGCCGTCAGATCTTCTCCGTCGATCGCCAGGATGTAATCCCCCTCTCTGGCATCGATGCCGATTTCAGTGAGCGGCGACCGATAGAGTTCCTCCTCATTTTGGCCGCGATAGATTTTGGCAATCCGGTACCGTCCCGCGGAGCGGTCTAGTTCGAAGGTTGCGCCGGGCAGGGCAATCTGTGCGCGCTTCGGCATTTCGAAGTCGCCGCCTTCGATGTAGGAGTGCGAAGTGCTGAGCTCCGACACCATTTCACCGAGAACGTAGTTGAGATCCGAACGGTGCGCAACGTATGGGACAAGTGCGCCATATTGCTGGCGAAGGGCGTTCCAGTCATAGCCGTGCATGTTCTTCGCGTAGAAGAAATCGCGGTAACGACGCCATACTTCGTTGAACATTTCGGTCCACTCTTGCTGCGGCACGCGATCCACCAGAAGGTTGGCGGTTGAGACGATCTTTGGGTTGGCCTTCCCTTCGGGCTTGGCGTCGAAAAGCTTGTATTCGCGCTCGAAATGGACAAAGACTTTCTTCCCGTCATCAGAAACGACAAAAGCCCGGACGTTTTCCGCGAGAACTGTTTCCTTGCGATCCTTCATCACATAGAGAACCAGATTCGCCGGAGGATAACTATCACGGCCGTAAAACGGAGTGCCGGCGCGCGTGTAGATCAAATACTCCTTGGTGACAACGAGGCCCTCGTAGTTGTCGCCTTCGATCGGAACACGCGCGACGCGATCAGAGAGTCCATCGAAATCAATACGAATATATTCTTTCGGTTTTTCGCTCTTCTTTTCGTCCTTTTTCTCTTCCTTTTTTTCATCAGGCTTTGTCTTGTCAGTGCTGGCCGGTTTTTCACCTTCCTTCGCGAGGGTAACTTCGTCGCTTTCCGGCGGGAATGGATTCTTCACGTCTTTGCGGAGCGCGAGTGCAAACAGTCCTGTGCCGCGGTCAGCCGCATAGTCGAATTCAATCTGGCTAAGCGCTGGTTGAAAGTCATGCGCGGCGATGTAGTACAGATAGTTGCCGTCAGGATCCCAGGCGAGATCACCAGAATCGAACAGGTCGCTCGTGACGCGATGAACCTGACCGTCGTTGACGCTCCAGACATAGATGGACCGAAAGCCGTTCGGATTGCTCAAGGTGAAAGCAAGGTGCCCACCATCCTGCGACCAGGTGTAGTCGCGCAAATTTCCGCCGGGATCCCTGGCAACTTCCGTGATCTTTTTGCTGTCAAGGGTCAGTACAAAAAGCTTTCCATCCTTGTCGGAAAAAGCGATGTGTTTACCGTCGGCAGCCCATTCGGGCGCGTAGAGCATGGCCTGAAAACCGTGCGTCAACTGTTCCGCGTGACCGGAGCCGTCCTGATTGAGGAGATAGACTTCGTCCTCACCATCGAGGTCCGAGACGAATGCGATTTTTGCTCCATCTGGTGACCAGCGTGCCCATTTGTCGTGTGCATTCGATGAGTTGGTTAGATTGCGTGTGGGTCCTTTTTCGATTGGCGCGGTGAAGATGTCGCCGCGTGCGACGAATAGGGCACGTTCGCCCCTGGGGCTGAGGCTGAAATTCTCAATTTGTTCGGCGGCAGAAACCTGCGCGGGTCTCATCGCTACGCCATCGTTAGGGACTTCGATGGAAATGTGGCGCGACTGGCTGGTGGAAGTATCAAGAACGTTCAGCTCGCCGTCCATTTCATACACAATTTGAGCTTTATGGTCCGTGCTTGTCCAACGGAGATCCCATTTGGTGCTGTGCGTGAGTTGTTCTGTTTTTTTACTCGAAGGATCGTAAGAATAGAGGTTGTTGGTGCCGTCGCGATCGGACGAGTAGAAAATCTTGGAGCCGATCCACATCGGGTCGCGCTGGACGCGTGGGTCCTCGCTAATTTTTTCGGCAGCGCGGGACTTCAAGTCAAAGATGTAAAGCTGTTGAGCCCAGCCGCCTTCATAACGCTTCCAGGTTCGGAAATCACGGAATAATGGCGAATAGACAACCTTGGAACCATCGGGAGAGAAGTCTCCCGCTCCGGATTTGGGCATGGGCAAGGCTTCAGGCATGCCACCCGAAACAGAAATGGTATATAGGCGGCTGTCGCCAAGGTCGAAATACTCTCGGCCTGAGCGGAAGATAACGGACTTGCCATCGGGCGTCCATCCATAGACCTGATTGTCGTAACCCCAGCGCGGCGTAAGCGGTCCACGAGCGGGATAAAAGGTCAGTTGCTTCGGAACGCCGCCGCCCACAGGAATGACGTAGACCTGTTCGTCGCCATCATACTGGCCAGTGAAAGCGATCCATTTCCCATCCGGAGAGAACTTCGCAAAGAGTTCGAGGCCGGGATGTGCTGTAAGACGCGTAGCGGAGCCGCCCGATGTGGAGGCCAGCCAGAGATCGCCGCCGTAGGTAAACACAACTTTGTCGCCATGAACATCAGGAAACCGAAGGAGTTTGGTTTGCGCAGCGAGAGGTGCCACGCAGAAAAGAGTGGCAAGCAAGACGAGCAGAACGAGTCTACCTTTGCGAAGGATCATGGATTCCTTTCCGGCCAGACAGCAGACAACTGAGCGCGGAGAACTGTGGATTTATGGGGAAGGGCTCGCGCAAAACGGCGACATTTTACAACGAATCCGAGATGGAAAGGGTAGAAGAGAGGAAAACTGCGTCACACTATCGCTGGCGGAATTGATTCCGCTTACGCCAAGCGACATAGATGAGGCCAATGCTGATGGCCATGGGCGGAAAGACAAGCACCAGAATTCCCGAGCGAAGCGCCTCAACGAAGCGGTTCCCGCCCTGCGCAGCCTGGCTGACGCACAGAGCGCAGCCCTGGGCCGAAGCAAGCGGCGGCAGAACAAGCAGGGCTAGGATTGCCGCGGCGGGGAGCAGAGAGCTGAGCAAAGTTCGTCTGACGTTCATCGCCACTGTCCTTGAACCAGAGTGTGGCATCAAAACGGCCGCATGTGAAGCAAGCGGAAACTGTCCGACCAGATCATGTTCATCATTAACAAGACAAAGATCGTGGCTGGAATGAGCGACCAGAAAAAGCTGCGGCGTTCCTGCGCCATGTGCATGAAATACATGATGGCTAACGCGGCGCTGAAGATCGCGACAGCCAGCATCGACGCCAGAAGACGGTTGCGATCGAGCCTGGTGTAGGCCAGGAAAACCTGCAACCCTGAAAGCGCCAGCAGTAAAACATAGACCGGAATGTAGCGACCGATTCCCCTTTTGCCGCTTGAGCTGTCTTCCATGCGAGAAATTCTCCTTCTCTCGATTCCAACCTGACTGTCACGGTCTGGCGATGCTCATCAAATAGACGAGCGGCACAACGAACATCCAAACAATGTCAACGAAGTGCCAGTAAAGTGCAGTCGACTCGACGTGTCCCGCGGTGAGGCTACCGCGGGAATACCCGCGAGCGATCACGGCCATGGCAATCACGCCGCTAATAACATGCAGCAGGTGCAGCCCAGTGATGCTGAAGAAGCTGGCGCCAAAAAGCGAAGAGCCCCAGGGATTCTCGAACAGCCGAACCCCCTCATGAATCAGCCCGGCCCATTCGCGGATGTGGAGAATTGCGAAAATTGCGCCGAGGACCATCGTGACCCCGAGCCAGCGCAAGGCTTTGGATTTCTCGCCTGATTTGGATGCATCGACCGCCCCAAGCATCGTAAGGCTGCTGGTGATGAGTACGACTGTCATGATGATGACATTGAGGATGGACGGAAAAAATTTGAAAGGTGTCGGCCAATTCGGGCTCGCAGTGCGCAAGTATCCGTAAGCGAAGAGCAGCGCGCCGAAGGTACAGGCATCCGAAAGGATGAACAGCCACATCGCAAGCTTGCGGGAAGGGATGGCGTAAGGAGAGGGCTCCATCGCGGCGGAATGCCCCATCGCTATGCTCTGATTCGGTTCGCTCACAATTCCTCCGCCGAGTAGTTAAAGCTAGAGTCGGGTGCGCAATACAAGCAAGAGATAGACCCAAAGCCCAGCGAGAAAGTGCCAGTAGACAGCGGCGGCATCGATAGCTGCGACGCGCCATAGGGAGGCGCTAGCAGTCCGGCGAATGACATAGATGAAAGCGCACAACCCGCCGAGAATATGCAGCGCGTGCAGCACGGTCAGCACGTAGAAAAACGAACTGTTGGGCGAAGTCGCAAGATAGAGGCCTTCCGTGCGCAACCGGTGCCACGCAAAGGCCTGTCCCGCAAGGAACGCAGCGCCAAGGGTCAACGTGAGATGGAGCCAGAAACGCATGCTCGCGAGGCTGCTGATGCCCTTGCGCCGCGCGGTCTCGACTGTCAGGCTGCTCGCAAGGAGAATGACCGTATTCAGATAGAGAATTCCGGGAAGGGCTAGGTGGCGCCAATCGTTGCCGGAAGCCTGACGGATAATCAGCGAGCTGGTGAACGCGGCGAAAGACATGGTAATCGCAGCGACAGCGACCCAGACGCCACTCAAAGCGGGAGAAGTCTGCGCGGGTGACTGTGAACCGCGATCAGGTTGTAGAGCCATGCTCGACATTTTGTCTCATCCACCAATTCCCTTTCAGAGTTAGGCTCGGCCCCTGATTCTGCCGCCCGGCCGTACAAATGACGCTAGTCGCCGGCTGCAGGCTCGGGCTCCGGCGAATCTTGCATGATGAAATCTCCGTGCGCGCCATCGACCCCATATTCGTTCGGGCCGCGCTTGACAACGACGTGCCGCCCGCCAAAATTGTCGAACGGGGGTGGAGACGTTGTGGACCACTCAAGTGAAGTCGCCTCCCACGGATTTTCTGGCGCAGGCGCACCCTTAAACCGGCTGTAGATCAGGTTGTAGAGAAAGATGAGTTGCGCCGCACCTGTTAGGAAGGCTGCGATGCTGATGAATTTATGCAGGGGAAGCAGCGGTTGCAGGTAATCGTCGACGAAAGTCGAGTAGCGCCGAACATTCCCGGCAAAGCCCAGGAAATGAAATGGCATGAAGATACAGTAGACGCCGATAAAGGTGAGCCAAAAATGTATTTTACCCAGGGTGTCATTCATCATGCGGCCGCTCATCTTGGGAAACCAGAAATATGTGCCGGCGAGAATGCCGAAGATGGCCGCAACACCCATCACCATGTGGAAGTGCCCGACGACAAAATAAGTGCCGTGAAGATAGATGTCCAGTGAGGGCTGCGCGAGGAAGAAACCGCTGACACCGCCGGCAACAAATACCGAGACAAAGCCGAGGGAAAACAAGGCCGGCGTGTGGAAGCGTAAATTAGCTCCGTAGATGGAGCCGATCCAGATCATCGTGATGATCGTCGCCGGAATCGTGATGATCAATGTGGGGAACGAAAAAACCAGGGCGGAAAAGGGATTCATTCCGCTGAGGAACATATGGTGGCCCCAGACCATATAGCTGAGGAAGCCGATGGCGATCATGCTGCCGTAAACGACTTTCACGCTAAGGAGCGGCTTGCGCATCGAGGCCATCAGGATGTGCGAAACGATTCCCATCGCGGGGACAATGGCGATGTACACCTCGGGATGCCCGAAGAACCAGAAAAGATGCTGCCACAAAAGTGGCGAGCCGCCGGAGTGAGGTTGAAGGTGATCGCTGATCACCAGCCCAGCAGGGATGAAAAAACTAGTACCGGCGACGCGATCAAGAATCAATAACACGCATGCCGGAAGAAGAACCGCAAACGCCAAAAGACCGATGCACGAAGTAATGAACCAGGCCCACGTGCTGATCGGCAGACGGGAAAGCGTCATGCCCTTGGTGCGGAGATCAAGCGTAGTGGCGATGAAATTCAACGAGCCGAGTAACTGTCCCACGCAAAAAAGTCCAATCGATATCGCCCACAAGTTTTGTCCCCAGGCGAGTCCGGGTCCGGCGTCTTTACCCACCGCGCTTAAAGGAGCGTACGCAGTCCAACCCGAGATCGGCGGCCCATCCGGGATGAAAAATGACGCGATAAGGACGAGAAAGGCGACAAAGGTGACCCAGAACGACATCATATTGAATCGCGGAAAAGCCATATCTTCGGCGCCGATTTGAATCGGCAGAAAATAGTTGCCGAATCCCGCAAACGGAGCGTTGGTTAAAACGAAGAAAACCATGAGCGTTCCGTGCATGGTGAGAAGCGAAAGATAATATTCCGGAGTCATCACGCCGCCGGGCGCGCCATTTTTTGAAAGAAGCCGCAGACCCGGAATCGCGGCATTCGTCCAAACAAGGTGGAAACGCATCAGCCACGAAAGAATCATTCCGAGGAAGACGGACACCAATGCGAGCCCGTAATACTGCTTGCCAATCATTTTGTGATCCAGGCTGAACACGTACTTACGAAGGAGGCCGGTTGGCGCAGCGTGTTGATGAGCGACAGGGGCGGATGCATCCGACATTTGAAATCTTCTCCGAGAATACCGACGCGGGCGGAAAGTCTTGCGTTCACCCGTGTTCGCACTTACAAAAACAGGCTATTGAGATTGCTGCTTCAGCCACTGATCGAAATCTTCCTGTGACTTCACTTCAAGATAAGCTCGCATGTTGTAGTGGCCCAGGCCGCACAACTGCGTGCAGACGATTTCGTACTTGCCGACCTTTGTCGCTGTAAAGTGCATCGGAATATCAAGCCCGGGCACAAAATCCTGCTGAATGCGAAGTTCACGAACGTAAAAAGAATGGCCCACGTCCTTTGCATGCATCATCAGCGAAATGGGCTTGTTCACCGGAATTACCAGCGACGCCGCAATGATGTCGTCGCGCGACTCCACATCATTCGCGGGATCGAGCCCGAAGAAGTTCTGGTTGCCTTCATCGATCTTGTCGGGATGCAATGGACCAAATTTTCCGTCCGGTCCGGCATAACGAAAATAAAAACCAAACTGCTCAGCTTGGACCTGGATAGGAAGGGGGGCCAGGACTTCCGTGCCCACGAGAGCGATCGCGGCTATGACGACAGCTTTTGCGCCGCCGGGCAGATGCGTCGCCTTCCGCCCATTCTTTTTGTCGCCAAACATCGCCACAAATCCGGCGAGCACCAACTGAGCCGCAACAAACGCGATACCGGATTCGGCCATCGTCTCTGACATCTGCTTGTCAATCATGTATCCATGACTAGAAATATCCTCCGGCATCCACCACGTGTGCATCAGGATGGGAATGGCCGACCCTATCGCGATCACCAGCAAAACGACGGCTAACAACTTGCCCATGCGGCGACTCCTCGCAAAAGACCCAAACAGGGACGCGTGCCAACCTGTGATTCATGCAAAACGGCGCGCCCTCCGCCAAAAACAAGTTCAATACGGCTTGGCAGTGAAAACGAAGTTGGCGGATTTTGTTTCGTTGCCGCTGATCGTGACTTCCTGTGTTTGCGTCCCATAGCTTTCATGCCACGCAGTCAATGTGTATTTTCCAGGCGGGAGATTGGGCAGTTTGAATTCGCCGGAACCATCAGAAACGGCGTAGTGAGAAGTCTTGACCACCGCGAACCAGCCGTGCATCCACGGATGAATGTTGCACTTCACGGAGATAAATTCGGGCTTGTCGTATTTTTCGCTGATCGGAGGCGTTCCCGGTGGCTGGGACTTATTCCATTCGCGATTGATCTTCGCCAGCGGGTGAATATTGTGCGAAGTCTGGTCGCTGTTCGTCACTTTCAGGTCCTGATTGACCTGGAACGCGAGAACATGGGGCGTATAGTGACAGCCCTTCTGATCGAAAGTAACGGCTGTGGATGGCGCGCTTGATTCGTCAGGCGCGCCGGCGGAAATGTAAACCACGACGTACTCAAGCGTGTTTCCGGACCCAGTAACGACATTTTCGGTCATCAGAGGAGTCGTGTACTGCTTAGCGCAGCTCGGCTCCTTGGCCATATCAATGGGCTTCGGCTTGGCCGGCGTTCCGGTGTAAGTGACCTTGCCGGTAACCGTGCCACCGCCCGGCGCTGCCGTCAAGATCGCGGCGAAAGTCAGCGCGGTCACCGTAGCGGTACATGATTTTAAGAGTTGCATTCCTTAATTCCTCCTGGGACTGGAATCATTGCACGTCGAAAAATTGTTTGTGGCTTAGCGGCCTCCACCAGAGGACGTTTGAATCGGCTGCAATTTCGTCCCGGACGACTTTAGCAGGGCGCGCTCGGGGCCTTCGCGGTTTACCTGCAGCGTGCGCAAAAAGTGAACCAGGTCCCAGGCATCATTGGGCTGAATCACGTCAGCGAAGGAAGGCATCGGTGTACCGTCCACTCCGGTGATAAAGATGCGGTAGATGTCCTGATTTGTGCTGCCGCACTTGAAACGCGAGCCTTCAGCAAAATTGTACGGGCGAATAGGCTGATCGTTAGAATCCGTCAGCGTTGCAGCGGAAGGGCCGTCCCCGCGGCCTTCTGGACCATGACACTTCCAGCACTCTAACTTTTGAAAAAGGTCGTGACCATGCTGAATGCTCTGAACCGTGACGGGCGGTTCGTTCGGAATGTTGATGGTTGTACCGGCCTTGTCGGTCTTCCATCGCGGGGAGAACGTCTTGATAAATGCCACGAGATTGATGCGCTCTTGATCTGTCAGAGGCGCCCACGACGGCATATTGGAATTATCGAATCCGCGGCCCACCGAACTATACAGATCCTCGTCAGTGGGAAGTGTTCCGGTTGGCGTCGAGCGGCACTTAAACGTAGCTTGCGTAAAATTTCGTGGTTTCGGATCGATGTACGGGGCATTTTCGCCAGCGCCGTCGCCGCGTGGTCCGTGACAACCAATGCAGTAGCGCCGATAAAGCGGCTTACCCTGCTCGGCGTGGCCGGTGAGCTTGCCAACCTGGGCCTCCTGCGCCTGAACTGTGGGAAAATCGACGAAACACCCGAACAACAGGATTGCAAGAAACGCGTTCGAAAGTTTGCTCTTCATCGTCGGAATCCTCAGAAAATGAAGTCGAAGCCCAGAAAGAGGCTGCTGCTGGTCACATCGAATCCGGTCACGGGCGCGACCTTTCTCTGACGGACGATCGCATATTCGTTATGGAACGCGAAGCCGGCTCGGCTGTGCATGAACGGGTAGTAGCGGTAGCCAAACGTCAGGGAGTCGATGTCACCGAGGTCGCCGGGATTCCCGGCAAGGGCCTGCTGCGACATCCGGATGAAT
>QHYO01000396.1 GCA_003224135.1 Acidobacteriota bacterium
CCACTCCTTGGTTTCCTTGTTGATCATAAGCGCGGTGCCCACCCCGCAATTGGGGTGGCAGCCGCAGGAGAGTGACCCCCACTGCGATTCGTTGCCCTTGACCATGTCCGCAAAGCCCGCGAACGTCGAAATGAATGAGATCGGGAACCAATCGCGTGTCGGTTCGACTTTGCCGACCTGATTGCTGACGTCCTTCGCAAGGTGCGAAAGCGTGTAGCGCTGGCGGAGGCGGCGTTCCGGCGTGATGTCTTCGTCGCGGCCGGTGAACGAAACCGGCTGGAAGCTGACGAAAGAAATCTTCTTGGGATTTTCCATCGCGAACTTCACGACCGTGCCAACCTGATCGTTGTTGACGTTGTTGACGATGGTGACGACCAGCACGATTTCGATGCCGGCTTCGTGCATGTTTTCAATAGCGCGAAGTTTGACGTCAAACAGGTTGCCAATCTGGCGGTGGCCATTGGCGTCGTTGCCGATGCCGTCGAATTGCAGATAGGCGTAACGCATACCCGCTTCGAACGCTTTCTTACAGAATTCTTTGCTCTTGGCGAATTCGATGCCGTTGGTCGCGGCCTGAACCGAGTTGTAGCCGATCTTGCGCGCGTAGGCGACGGCTTCGAGAAAGTTCGGGCTCATCGTGGGTTCGCCGCCGGAAAACTGCACGGACATCTGGCGACGGGGCTTGATCTTGAGCGCGTTGTCGAGAATTTCCTTGATTTCGTCCCAGCCGAGTTCGTGAACATAGCCAACCTGGTTGGCGTCCATGAAGCAGGGATCGCACATCATGTTGCAACGATTGGTGAGATCCACTGTGAGAACCGACCCGCGGCCATAGAGAACGGTGGAAGAGCCGTGCTTGTGAAGATCTTCGTCGTTGTGCGCGGGAATGTCGCGGCCGGGGTACTGCTTTTCGATCCAGCTTAGCCATTTGGAATCGACGGCCATCATGTCTTCGTAGTGGCCGTGAAGCGGGCAGTCTTTCACCATCCAGACCTGACCGTCGCGTTCGATGATCTGAGCCTTAATTTCGCCGACCTTTTCGTGCATGAGGTCGCGCCAATCTTTTTTGCCAGCGATGATCGCTTCGCGGGCTTCTTTTACGCAGCCGGGACAGAGAGAATCGGTCTGGCGCGGGAAGCCGAGCGTGGGCTTGGTCTTTTCCCAGGATTTGAGCAACGGCTTGTCCGACCACTGAGGCGTGACCGAAGGATTGGGATTGCGCTTGTTGAAATACTGAATCGTGTTGAAGGTAACCGCTGCGGATTTGCAAACGATCCAATCGAACGACCTAGCTATCTGCGTGCCTACTGAGTTCGGCATAAACCTCCACCCTCACTTTCGATAAAGCGAAACCCCTAAAAGGGGCCGCCATGACCCTGACGCCCTAAACTAATGATTCGATGTGAACCGGCCTCTTCGAACTGCCCCCTGGAGGCCATTTTTACCGTAACACATACCGCTCAGCGTCACGTTACGGGCCTAAGTCTTTCGGCACGAGTAGTTTGCCGAAGGCAAGGGGCCCAGGCTAGGAAGTTGCGTTGAATGGCGAAAAACAGGGGTTGAATGGGGAAATGGAGGATTGATTGGGAAGGCGGAGTTCCGGAAAGCGGGGTAACGAGTAGGTCGCAAAAGGACCAGAATTTCCCGTTTTGCGCAATCCGCGGGATTCCCTGCAGGCTGTTATTCGTTGAGATTGGGGCGGAGCACAGCGATCGCGAAATGACAAAAGTACGCCGAGCCTTCGTCAAGCTGGAGCCAACGCACGACGCAATGCTCGCTAAGGTACTTCGTCACGCGAGTCTCGGGAATGCCGAGGTGGTCGGCAAGAAGCGACTTGAGGTTGGTGTTGCCGCGGCGGCTCATGCCAGAACGGGCGAGGCTGCCGATAGTAATAATACGTTGTCATGTCGTCGTCAGTGAGCACAAAAACACCGGGACCAGCGGGGGCAAGGGCAGATTCATCGAGTTTGGTGGGCGGACACGTGAGCAGGCGGCGAAGCTGCATCTCGAGGAGCGAAAGACGCGATGCAAGACCCGGGTCACCGAAGCGGCCCTTGACAGCAGGAGTACCGGAATCGGGAACTTGCTCCACTGGGATGCGCGGGATGGCGCGGCTGTCGACGGTGCGCGGCGGAAGTATTTCAGCAGGAGGTTCAGGAGATGGTTCAACGATGCGGGCGAGTGCCGGCGCACGGGTGGAGGTGCGGGTGGTTTCGCCGGGAGAAGTTTTGCGCCGATTGCGTCCACCACGACGACCGCGACGGCGATGTTTTTTGTCCGCTGCTGTTTCCGATGCAGCAGGCTGTTCGGAGGAGGAGGCGTTTTCCTGAGCGGGCGCCGCGGTCAGAGATTCGTAGGCGACTGCAGTCTGTTCGAACGGAACCGTGGGATCGGGGATGGTGACAGCAGCCGGAGGGGAAGCTGGCTCTTCGGTGGATGCAGATGCAGTCTCGGGCGCGGGATCGTTGTCAGGCGGCAAATCGCCGCCGAGGCGGACGACGGCGTCACGAGCCTTCGTCTTCCAAGCACCGCGGCGAAACTTTGTGGCAGCCGTTAGATACCATTGCAGAGCTTGCGCGGGATCTTTCGCGATTTCGAAATGACGGCCGAGTTCGAACGCAACCATTGCGTCAGTGGTCTTTTCGTAAAGCAAAGTGAGCTGACCGCCAGGGTCTCTGCTGCCGCGCGCGCGCCGAATCCGGGCCGTGATTTGTTTCCAGTCCGCCATTTGTGGATGCATTGTAGCAGCGAGAGGCGCTGCGCGGCCAGCACGTGAAAATGCAGCGAATCGGAAAATACCGCAGAAACGGTATACGAATAGCGATTGACGCTCGCGGAGTCGCTGGGTATTCTCTGTACAGCCCTCCGGGAGGGAACGATGTTTCGCCCAAGAGCGATACTTGCGGTCGTGGTCTCGTATGCTCTATGCCTGATGCCGGCGAATGGTTCAACGCCAACAGCGATCGGTACAGTCACGTCAGCAACGAGCGCGCATGTTGGTGCGGCTTCGGCGTCCTCAGGATCCACGGTTTTTAGCGGAGATCATCTCAGCACCGAAAGGTTAGGGAGCATTCAAGTGCGGGCAGGTGCCGCGCGTTTGCTGCTGTCTGGCGCGAGCTCCGCTTCGATGGGCGAGAGTGACGCGTCGCCTTCGGCAAGGCTGTTAAGCGGAACGGCTGTATTCTCCACTGCGAACGCCAAGGCGTTTGTGCTGCACGCATCGAAGGCGGCAATCCGGCCGGAGAGCGACCAGCCAACCGTCGCGCAGGTTACCTATATCAGTGACAAGGAACTGCAAGTGAGGAGCACGCGCGGGTCACTGGCAATTACAGTGGAAGGTGAAACGCAGATCGTGCCGGAAGCAACAGCGTACCGCGTGATTCTCGATCCGAGCTCCTATTATGAGGCGGAAAGCGCGCAGGGCCCGCGGGGAGCGGGGTCGCGGCAAGGCGGTCCGCCGCGTAAGGCGGGACGCAGCCGTTTCCTGCTGATTGCGATTGTCTTGACGAGCGTGGCGACAGGCGTGGCTTTGTACGAAGCCGTGCAGAGTCCGTCCTTGCCATAAATCAGAGTAGCCAATCAGTTTTCCGTTTTTTTCAACTGCCTGCGGTCATCCATCAAATAAAGCGTACGTTGTGCCGTTAAAGCGAGGCTATCACTTCGATTTCGACGAGTGCGTCTTTCGGAAGACGCGCGACTTGAACTGTGGAACGAGCGGGCGGCGCGGCCGTAAAGAATCTTCCGTAGACCTCATTCATCGCAGCGAAGTCGTTCATGTCTTTTAGAAACACGGTCGTTTTAACGACGTGGTGCAGGTTCGCGCCGCTCGCTTCCAGAATTCCTTTCAAGTTTTCCAGCGTGCGTTCGGTCTGCTGGCGAATATCGCCGAGAACGAACTCGTTCGAACGGGGATCAATTGCGACCTGGCCGGAAACGAACAGAAGGCCATTGGATTTCACCGCTTGAGAGTAAGGCCCGATGGGCTTGGGACCTCTATCGGTAAGCACAATATCCTTCACGGTGTCGCCTCCTGAGCGAGAGAGTCCTGCCGAGCTGTCGACTGCGAATACATTGCACGAAAATCTTCTGGGACGCCAGGCCGCTTGATCCATTCGCGAACTAAAGGCCCGACGCTTTGATGAGATTCTTCCTCAAGCGCAGATATGAGATCGGTGATGTCGAAACCTCGAGACTGGCGCGCATAGAGCATGTGCTGCATGGCCTTCTGGAACTTCTCGGGGCCAACGCGATCGCGCAAAGCGTAAAAGAGAAGCAGGCTTTTGGCCCGCAAAACGGAGGGATCGCCATTCGATTCGCGCGACGCGCCAGCGGGAATCTGCGCGAGCGCGCGCTGAATGATTTCCCTGCGAACTTGCGTGCCCGACGAAACCTCCCGCGCAAGAGCGGCCGCAAAAGAAGGAAGCGCGGACATCGGCGGTTGTTGTTCGTAAAACCCGGGATTTTGGCCGTAGCCGAGCCAACCCGCCGCCAGAGCAGGGCCTGCCAGGGCTTCGCGCTGGCCTTGCGGAACGCGAGGATCGATCGCGACGGTGTCGCGCGAAATCATTTCTGCGGAGCCTTCCGTTTCCGCACCATAAAGAAGCGAGGAATAAAGCGAGCTACGTTGCAAAAAGCAGCCTGCCGCGGCGGGACACTCAACGATCCAAAGCGGAGATTTGGATTTACCGCGCGATCCGAACAATGACTCATACGTTGCCAAAGTTTTCGAAAGCGACTCGCCTGCGCGCTGTAAGTCTTGTGAATTTACTTCAGCGCGGCTCCAGATGAGAACCTGTTGATTGCCTGCCAGCTCCTGACGCGCCTCACGATAGCGGCCCGCGACTACGAAGGGATTCAAGTCCTGCGCAGTTTGCTCAAATCTGAATTCCATTTCGACGTTTGTCGCAGAATGCTTTTTTTCGACCCCACTCGCGTGCACGAGAAAGCCCTGTGGCACTCGCACGACCAAATCCCATTTCCGGGGCGGCACGCCTCCAAAACCGAAAAGACCCCGGGCCTGGGGAAGCGCAGGCGTCCAGCTTTCGGCAGGCAAGTCAAAGGCATCGGCGGAAAACCCGATCGAGCGTTGTTCGGCGGAATCAGAGCGAATGTCATACGCAATCCGGATGATGTGTCTGGAATTAATGGCCCAGGGCTCGGGAAAACGAAGAAGCGTGTCGCGGGGATTGTCCGCAGACGGAGTTTGAGCAATCGCGGCACCGTCCCAGAGTACGGTGAGCTCAGCCGGGTTAAAGCGGCGGCCGGGAAGACGGACGTCCAGGGAATTGAGCACCTGATTGCCGGTGTTTTTCAGGTGATATTCGGCAATGACGTGGATGCGAGGCTCGGCCTGAGAGACGAAGGAGACCTGGGCCTGCTGTTTTTCCACGACATATCCAGGGCCGAGCGAAGTGGCGCAGGAAGCGGACCAGCATGCCACACCCAGGAGAAACAAATCGAAAGGCGATGAAGATCTAGAGGAGCGCGCCACGACCCGTTGATTGTAACGGCGAGAGGCCGAGCGGCAAAGCCAAGGTTTGAAACAGGGGATAAACGATGGAGCCGCAGACAAATCTCAGCGTCGACGGCCGCGAGCGCGGACAAAGCCAGTACCGCTGTGGGCGAGCGCCTTTTCGCGCGCGGAGGCTTCGGCATCGGCCTGAGCGTCCGTCATGCCGTTTTGAATGCGCGCGACAATCTCTTTTTCAGAAAGCTGTGTATTTTTGAGGCGGCCGATTTCCGCACTGGAGAGTGTTGGCAATCCCTTCATGCGGCGCTGCAAAAGCATTTGAACGGTGGGATCGGAAAGCCCGATCAAACGAAGCATGACAGCGTTGCCGCTAAGCGCATCGAGCTGGTCGGAATTGGCTATGGCAAGAATCTGCTCGTCGCCGAAACCCGCGTCATTGAGGCTCTTTGCAGCTGCGGCGCTCGTAAAGGGATGCTTATGCTCATGCGCAGCGGAAACCAGGGCCACACACATATCGTCGCTGACGCCAGCATTTTTGAGCGCAACCAGCTGAACAACTTCGGCATCGCTGACGTTCAGCTTCTTCAGATCTTCCAGACTGCTGGACCACATGCCAGCCTTGTCCAAAGTCCGGTAGTCAGTCAACGGATGCGAGTTGCAACCCGCCAGAAGCGCAGGAAACAAAACAAATGATGCGAGGGATGACGATTTCCTCATGCCTCCAGTGTATAGGCCAGAGCCGAACCCTCAGCGTCGTGTGCTTTCCGAGATACCCGGCTGAAAGGACAGGGACGATTCTCAATCGCCCGTGGGCGCGTAAACCCGCTCGACGCCGTGGACGCCCGAAATTTTGCGGATATTTGCGAGAATACTTTCCAGCTGCCGGCGGTCCGCAATTTCCAGGCTGGCTTCGATACGCGCGTTCAGGCGGTCCGGACGGCTTTCGAGATTGCGGATGTTGGAGCCTGCGCCGCTGATAATGGCCGTGATTTCGGCGAGCAAGCCAGCGCGATCCTTGGCTCGAATCGTGAGCTGCACCGGAAAAGTCGCGGCGCTCTTGCCACCCCATTCGACGGCAATGCGGCGTTCGGCCTGGTACATCAAATTCTGAACGTTAGGACAAGCGCGTGTGTGAACGGCGACGCCACGCCCGCGCGTGATGTACCCGACAATTTCATCGCCGGGAATTGGGTTGCAACACTTGGCGCGAAAAACGAGCAAATCGTCATGACCTTTGACGACCAGCGGCGCTTCACCGATTCCCAGCATGCGCTTGACGGTCTTAACCAGCGTGGGCTTTGTGTCGTCCACGTCGGACTGCGAAGGTCGCGCCGATTCGCCCAAAACTTTGACAAGAACCTGCCGTGCGGAATATTTTCCGAATCCTACCGCTGCGAACAGATCCTCGATTTTCGACAGACCGTAGTCCGACGCGGCTTTCTCGAGGTCGGCCTCATCGATCTTTTTCAGGCTGCGGCCGAACGCGCGCGATTCTTTTTCGAGCAGGCGGCGACCCATGTCCGTGGCTTCTTCGCGCTCGTGCAGATTGATCCAATGGCGGATTTTACTTTTGGCGTGCGACGACTTCACGAAGCTGAGCCAATCGCGGCTCGGGCTATGCCCCTTCTGCGTAAGTATTTCAACCACATCGCCGCTTGAGATTTCGTGGCGAAGGGCGACCATCTGGCCATTTACCTTTGCTCCGACGCATTGGTGACCGACTTCCGTGTGCACGGCATAAGCGAAATCCACGGGGGTTGCGCCGGCGGGAAGCTCAAGAACGCGCCCTTTTGGCGTGAAAGCATAGACCTCGTTCGGCGCGAGATCGACCTTCAGTGTCGTGAGGAACTCTCCAGGCTCCTGAAGTTCTTGCGACCACTCGATCAACTGGCGCATCCAGATGATGCGCTGATCGTCATCATTGGAAGGTTTGCCGTCCTTGTATTTCCAATGAGCTGCCACACCCTCCTCCGCAATGCGATGCATGTCCTGCGTGCGGATTTGCACTTCAAACGGCTGGCCTGAGTGGATGACAGTGGTATGCAGCGACTGATACAGATTGGGCCTCGGCATGGCGATGTAATCTTTGAAGCGGCCGGGAACCGGACGCCAGATGTGATGCACGACACCCAGCGCGGCATAGCAATTTCTTTCGGAGTCCGTGATCACGCGAACTGCAAGCAAATCGTAAACCTGCTCAAGGCCGCGCTGCTGGCGTTCAAGCTTGCGATGCAACGAACAAAGACCTTTGACTCGCGCCTCGAGCTCTGCGGGAATGCTGTTCTCCACAAGCCTCGAGCGAATCTCCGCCTGGACTTCCTCGAGGAACTTCTGGTGGAGGGGCTGCTTTTCGCTGACTTCCTTCTGTAGCGCCAAAAACGAATCGGGCTCGAGAACGCGGAAGGACAGATCCTCCAACTCATTGCGGATATTGCCCATGCCAAGACGGTGCGCGATGGGGGCGTAAATTTCCAAGGTTTCCCGCGCGATGCGCTGCTGCTTGGACGGCTCCAGATACTGGATCGTACGCATGTTATGGAGACGGTCGGCAAGTTTTACGACTACCACCCGAACGTCATTGACCATCGCAAGAACCATCTTGCGTACGTTCTCCGCCTGACGCGCTTCAGGAGCCAGCATGTTCAAGCGGCTGATCTTTGTGACGCCCTCGACAAGGCGGGCTGTTTCGTCCCCAAAACGCTCCTGAATGCGAGCCACGGGGAATTCCGTGTCTTCGATTACGTCGTGCAGGAGCGCTGCGGAAAGGGTGGTGGCGTCCATGCGCATGTCCGCCAGGATGTGGGCCACTTCGAGCAGGTGCGAGAGATAAGGGTCGCCGGAACGGCGCAACTGGTCGCGATGACGTTCAGCCGCTATCTCATATGCACGGCGGACGAGCCAAGGATCGTCCGAAGGACGGTTTTTCTTGAGCTTGTCCAGAAGCTCGTCCAGGCGAGCGTCCAGCAGGCGCTCGGTACGATCGCGGTTGAAGTGGAGCGGCAGATTGGCCGACCCGGACATCTCCCTATGTTACGCCTGAAAAAGCGCAAGGGCGAGCGTGGAGACGACAGCAGGGAAAAAGCGGGGCATCGCTTGATGCCCCGCAATAAATCGATTTATTACTAACGATTTCGCACGCGTCAGGTCGACGGCGTGGGTTGCGAAGCGCGCTTCTGCTTCACTTCTTTTACGCGGTCAACCAGGTCGTCGGCCTGTTTCAACAGGGACGCGCGCTCGTCGGCGCTGGCTACCGTGTCCGCTTTCCGGCGATAGAGCAGGTTGAGGTAGGCCATGGCGTCGTCATAATCAGGGCGAATCGAGATAGCCCTCTGAAGATCGGAAATACCTTCGTCGATCAACGGGCCATACTTCGCAAGGTAGTCGCCGCGAATGGCAGCGGGGAGAGGTTCGGTGTCCCTGACCTGCTTGCGAATATTTTTCTCGTTGTATTCTTTGCGCATTTCGCTGTTGGCGCGGAAAGCCAGCGTCCAGTCGATGACGCCGATCCAGTAATAGGGTTCAGGATCTTCCGGCTTCAATTGAATGTGCTTCTGGTGATAGGTCTTGGACTCTTCGAAAAGTTTGGGATCATAGGGCGTGCCGGCCATCTGGAAGAGGATGGAGCCGATTCCGTCGATGGCACTGAGGTTATCCGGATTGGTCCCTAGGATATCCTTGAATTCCTGAATGGCCTGCCTGCCAATGTTCTTATTTTGCTCGGACGGAGCTCCGGGAATGTACTGGCTGGCATAGGCAGTGGCGAGATAGAGGCGCGCGTTAAGAAGTGAAGGATCAAGATCCTTGGCTTGCTTGAAGTCCTCCACGGCGGCGTCGTACTGGCCGTTCTTAAAAGCCGCGACGCCTTTGTTGAGAAGGTCGCGGGCTTTCAGTTTGTTGCAGCCGGAAAATCCGGCGACCACAACAAACACCGCCAGGACGGCAGCGGCCCGGCGGAACCAAGATGCGGACTGCGAAGCGTCCGTGCGTGCAAGCGATGCATGAGTCATCGAAGCGTCCATCCCTACGATGCGCGGTCCCAAATCGGCCACGCGATGAATTCAGATCCGCCCTGCGCGGGCTATTCCATCACAATCAGCGATTTTGTTCCAGCCCTGGAGTCAACAAGCCGACAGAAATTCCGGAACCATGCAAAACGTCAACGACCCGAGCAACGAGAGCGAACTCTACAGGAGCCTCGCCACGAATGAAAGCGACTTTATGGGCACGCTCTTTGTAGATTGCTTCCATCCGGTCCGCCAGGCGATCCCAACTTACTGGTTCCTGATTGATTCGGAGACCGCCGTTGGACTGCAACTGAACAACGATGACGCTCTCCTCCTGAGCGGCGGACCTCTGGCCGGTTGGCGGCTGAGGCATCATGGCATCGAGGCCCTTCTGCTGATGAGACGCGCTCATAAAGATCACGAGCAAAACCAGCAGAATGTCAATCAACGGAACGACATTTAATTCGGTGTACGTTCCGCGGTTCAAGCCACCAACTTGCATTCCCATCATCCACCTCGCAAAAGAAATGACCCGGCGAGGAGGACTCTCACAACCCTGCGAAAAAAATCGAGTATCCGCGAACTTCTGGAACTTATTGCCCCGCTTCCAGCTTCGCGGTGATCAGACCGACCTTGTCAATTCCAGCGCCGCGCATGATATCAATCGCGCGCGCGACTTCTTCAAACAGGACTTCGTTGTCGCCCTTCACGAAAGCGACCTTCTCCGCGCGCTCCTTGAAAATTTGTTCCATGCGCGGGCCAAGGCGATCCCAGCTGGGACGGTCTTATTCTCAAGGTCCGGATTCTGCTGTTGATTCGGATTGGGCTGTGGAACCAGTGTGTCGAGGCCCTTGGGAGTCAGCGGCGTGATCACCATAAAAATGATCAAAAGCACCAGCAAAATGTCGATCAGCGGAACGACGTTCATTTCCGCCATCGTACCGCCCTTACTTTCACCTACTTGCATTCCCATTGCGAGTCTCCTGTCGGCTCATCCCTGCGAAGGACGGGAGCCATTGCGCCGCGCCGGGTGGGAGCCAGCGCGGCATCGGAACTTTTTCCTCAACTGCCCTTACTACGATCCTTATTACGAATGGTGCAACCAAGTACTGCGTAAACCTCAGTCGCCGGTTGGCGGCGGAGGTGGTGGTTGTGCTGCTCTTTCGTTACGCTCGGTCAAAAGGCCGAGTTGGTCCACACCCGCGGAACGTATCTCATCCACAACGGCAACTACGTCGCCGTACTTGGCGCGCGCATCGCTTTTGAGATAAACGACCTTGTCCACTCTGTTGGAGATGCGGTCCTTGACTTGCCCCGACAGGTCGGCTTTCTGAACCTGGGTGTTTCCTATGAAGATGTTGCCATCCCTGGTCACAGCCACGACGACTGCGTCTTCTTTATCGGCGTCCTGCATGTCCCTGGCGGTGTTCGTGCGCGCCATGTCCACGGGCTTATTTTTTTGCAACATGGGAGTCACGACCATGAAGATGATCAGCAGGACGAGCATGATGTCCGCCATCGGAATCACGTTTGGCGATGACATCTGGCTACCCACCTGCGGCTTATAGCGGCCGCCACTCCTTTGGTCTGTACCGGCCATTTCAGGCTCCTTTACTTCTTGGCGCCACGACGAAGGATGAAGTAATTGATGAGCTCCATCGAGGAGTTGTCCATCTCGACGTCGAACGCTTCAACCTTGTTGGTGAAATAGTTGTAGGCCCACACGGCGGGCACGGCGACGATCAAGCCAAACGCGGTGGTAACCAGCGCTTCAGCGATACCACCGGCGACCGCCGACAGACCAGTCGCGTGGCTCTGCTCGATGCCTTTAAACGCGTTCAAAATGCCGACCACCGTGCCGAACAGTCCAACGAAGGGTGCCGTCGAGCCAATCGTGGCGAGGGCTGAGAGGCCGCGCTTCATTTCCGCGTGAACGATAGCGACGGAGCGCTCGAGGCCGCGCTTGGCAGCTTCGACGACGTCGGCATCGGAGACTTGCTGGGAAGCGGACTGGAATTCGCTGAGACCCGTCGCGACAACTTTCGCGATGTGGCTCTTCTTGTTGCGCTCTGCGATAGCGATGGCTTCGTCTAGCTTGCCATCTTTCAGCGCGCCCGCAACCTGCTGAACAAAGATGCGCGACTGCTTGCGCGCGGCGCTGTACATCAGCGCGCGATCAATCATCACGCCGAACGAATAAACGGAAAGTACGAATAGAGTGACAACGACTGCGCGAGGAAGAAAGCTCATCTGAGACCACATGGTCCTCAGATCCCAGCTTGAGCCGGTGGTCTGGAGGAACATGGCGGCGTAAACGTACAAAGTGGCTACCATTCGTTTTGCTCCTGTAGGCGGGCCGCTAAGCAACCGCGCCTTTATAAGTTCCGCGTGATTTGCAGCGTTGTTCACGCCGCTCTTCAACGAGTTACTGCCGAATCTGTGCTACTCGAAGCGTTTCGCATGTCCCACGATCCGCGAAACGATCCGTTGGTACTACTGGTTCAAAGAGAAAATCACATCGATCGTCGTGTCAACTTCAACCGGTTCACCGTTAAGAGTAGTTGGTCGGTATCTCCACTGACGCACAGCGTCGAGCGCTGCTTGTACCAACAGTGGATGTCCTGACATGACCTCAAGTGACTCCACACTTCCCGACTTGGAGATGATCGCGTGGAGGCGCACCGTACCTGAGATGCGCGTCTGGCGCGCCAACGGTGGATAGTTCGGCTGAACGCGGTTGACGAGCGAAGCAGCGGTGACAGCTCCGCCTTGACGAATTCGAGTCTGCGCCGGCTTCGGTGGGGGAGGCGCACCGCCAACTCCACCGATGACGCCGCCGATCACGCCGCCCATCTGGCCGCCAGGAACACCACCTGGCACGCCGCCAGTGGCTCCCATGACGTCCGGTTCGGCGTCTTCCTTAATAATCTTGATCTCTTTGGGGATGACCTTGGGGGCGACGAGCTTTCCTGCGTCGATCAAGTGTACCTGCGGCTTTACGTGCACCACGGGCGCCGCGGCGGGCGGCGGTGGTGGCGGCGGTGGCGGTGGCGGCGCGATAAGCAGCGTCGCAAGGCTCGCCTTCGGCAGCGCTTCCGTATAGATCAACGGTATCAGAATGAGTACAGCAAGAAAGGTCGCCTGCAAGACCATGGACATCACCACCGTCCACGGCTTGTTGGTCTTTTTGGATTTCGGACTGGAAACAACCATTTCTTCAAACATGGTCTACCTCCTCCCGGCGGGAGCAAGGCGCCCTGCGGCGGCCTCACTGCTCCGGGTTTTGTTGCCGGCTGCGGGTCCGGTCCCTGCTGCCGCTCCCTGGCCTTTCCAACGATGCCACCAGACCACGAGCGGAGCAGCAATGCCAAAACTGGAGTACGTTCCTACCACAATCCCCACCACCAGGGCAAAGGAGAATGCGCGAAGCACCTGGCCGCCCATCAGGAAAAGCACGAGCACGGTGAGAAAAGTCAGACCACTGGTAAGTATCGTCCGCGACAACGTCTGATTGATGGATTTGTTTACCACCGCCGCAAAATCTTCTTTGCGCAGCAGACGATTGTTTTCGCGGATGCGGTCGAAAATGACGATGGTGTCGTTCATCGAATAGCCAACCAGCGTGAGCAATGCGGCAATCACAGTGAGTGAAATCTCATAATGCAGCAGAGAGAAAAATCCCAGCGTGATCAGAACGTCGTGGAATACTGCCAGGACGGCGGCTGCCCCGAAAACCCACTCGAATCTGAAGGCAATATATACCAGCATGCCTGCCAAAGCATAGAGGGTAACGAAAACTGCCTGGCGGCGAAGCTCGGCGCCAACTTTCGCGCCCACAATTTCAGCAGTGCGGATTGCGAACGGCCCCAGTGCGTAGCCGTCTTTCAACGACGCGAGGACTGCCGGAGTAACTCCGGCCACTTTTCCAAGGTCATCGAAATTTGTTACCAGGCCATTCAGCGTTCTGTCGCGGTAGTCCAAAATCTGTCTTGCGAGCTGCTGATACTTTTCTCCAGCGGCCGCCGACAGATTCAACGGATCTTTTTGAGTGAGATGGGCCGCAAGGTTCGAGGCAGTCGCCGCGTTGAGATCTGGCTTGCCTACGTTTTCGGAATTGTACGCCGCATTCAGTGCGGCAAGGACCTGAGCCTTGCTCGAATCGCGCGCTTCGTCGCTCGTACCATTTTGCCCGACGAAAACCAGGACTTCGTTGGAATTGCCGGCGCCGACATTGCCAATGCTTTGGATTTCGCTGTTGCCCAATCCTCGCGCGGTCAGCGCACTCCGCAAATGATCAATATTCGGCGGCTGAGCAAATCGGACATCAACGTTTGTACCGCCCTTGAAGTCAATGCCGTAGTAGAGGCCGCCTTTGGCGAAAATTGAAACCCAGCCGGCGAGCAGAAGAATCGCGCTCAACGCATAGAAATACTTAGCTTTGCCCATCCAGTCGATATTGGGCTCTTTGAAGAACTCTATCATTCTGGCTCTGCTTCCCTTCTTTAGACTCCAGCGAGTAGCGAATTGTTCCCGGTTCGCGGGTAGTGAACGAAGGCAATGGCTGGCCATCGTCTCGCAAAATCAAACCAGGACCAATCCCACAAACCACCCAATTTTTCTAGGAGAATCGGGTTAGCAGTCCTAGTACAACCCCTCGTACACCTAGATGCTCAGCTCCGCTTGACGATCCATTTTCGCCAGGTGGTATTGGAAAATCGACCTCGAAACGTAAATCGCCGTGAACACGTTGGCGATCAAGCCGATGGTCAACGAAATCGCGAAACCGCGAATCGGCCCGGTGCCGAACAAGAACAAGAAGAAGGCCGAAACTACGGTCGTGACGTGCGTGTCGATGATGGTCACGAACGCCTTCTCGAAACCGGCGTCCACAGCCGAAGCCGGGGACTTGCCGTTGCGCAACTCCTCGCGAATGCGCTCAAAAACCAGTACGTTCGAGTCAACGCCCATGCCGATGGTCAGGATGACGCCAGCGATGCCGGGAAGTGTCAGCACAGCACCAAAGTAGGCAAGCGCGGCAAGAAGAATAATCAAATTGAGCAGGAGCGCGACGACCGCGTTGGCTCCCGAAATCCGGTAATAGAACAACATGAAGAGCATGACAGCGATGAGGCTGAGTACCGACGCTTGGACACCGTGACGAATCGAATCCGCGCCAAGTGATGGGCCAACCGTCCGCTCTTCCAGATATTTGATCGAAGCAGGCAGCGCACCGGCTCGCAGCACAAGCGCCAAATCGTGAGCCGACTCCTGTCCGAAGTTCCCTTCGATCATTCCGTTGTCGTCGATTCTTCCGTTGATCACGGGAGCGGAGTACACGCGGTGCTCCAGGACTATCGCCAACTGCTTGCCCTTGTTCGTTTCGGTAAAGGGACCAAACCGGCGGGCTGCTTCAGAAGAAAGCACAAAGTTGACCTGCCACTGTCCCGGATTATTCGTATTGCGGGACTCCGTAGCATTTCGCAGGTCGCGGCCCGTCACGATTGGTGCGCGGCTCACGAGGTACCAGACTTCGCCCTGTTCGGGAGTTCCGCTAGCGCTTCGCGTCTCGCTGCGCCCCGGCATCAATTCTGTCCCCGGGGGCAAAATCCCGCCGTGAGCGCTCAGCGCTTCGGATTGCGAACTGTAGGAACGCGGATCTTCGACAAGCCTCAGTTCCAGCTGGCCGCCAGCCTGAATCACAGCTTTTGCACGCGACGGGTCGCCTTCACCCGGCAGTTGCACAAGAATTTCATTGTCATTGCGGCCCCGGCGCTGAATCGTTGGCTCGGTCAGGCCGAGAGCATTGATGCGCCGATCAATCGTCTCAAGCGACTGCGACATCGTGTTTTCTTGTATCTGCGCGACGGCGCTCGGACGCAGTGTCAGCAGATAACCCGACGTTTCTCCCGCTGCGGGAGCCGATTCCCACAAGCTGCCGTATTGCTGTTGAACAAAATCGCGGAACACAGACGCCTGTGCCGAATCCACGTTGCGCACCAGAATGTGGGTATCGTCCACACGGCGGATTTCATCGTAGCGAATATTCTTGTCGCGCAACTGCTTCGTCAGACGGTCCACCATCTGGTCGGTTTCTTGCGCGATCGCTTCCTGCACCTGCACCTGCAGCACGAGGTGCGTGCCGCCCTGCAAGTCCAGGCCGAGCTTGATCTGCTTGCTGAAATTGTCTTTGACCTGCGCGACCGAAGTGGGGAAGGTCGGAAGTCCGATCAATCCATAGATGCAAAGAAGGATCACCGCAAGAATAAACAGCGCTTTCCACTTCAAATTAGGATTCATGATTGAGATAGACGGCTAGAATTCCGCCGCGAATGGAGTCGACCGCCGAGCGGTCGCAATTCAAATCGACCGCTTGGTAGTCGCAGAAACAAACGGCCACCTTGCGGCCGCAACCAAAATTGCGTGGCGCACAGTTGCTGATGAAAAATTTGCGTCAGCTCGGGCACGGCGGCGTTAGCTGGCATTTTCTTCTGCCTCTACCTGTGCAATTGCCGATCGCAGGATGCGAATCTTTACCTGATCGGCGATTTTCAGGATCACTGTGTCGCCGTCAATGCCGTTCACCGTGCCGTAAATACCGCTACTGGTCACAACTTTGTCGCCGTTTTTCAGCGCCGCCAGCATGGCCTGCGTCTTTTTCCGTTGGCGCTGCTGTGGCAGGATGAGCATCACGTAAAAAATACCCATCACGATGACCATCATGACCAGCGGACTGCCAAGAATTCCGGGCGCTCCGCCCGACTGCAATAAAAGTGCTGCGATCATCGGATTGTCTGAACTCTTCCCGTTAAGATCAGGCGGTCCCGGTCAAGAAAACGGATGAACGCGGACCAAACCGCCTGCTAAGAACACTCGCCATTCGCTAAGGAGGAGTCTTCCACCCTCGCGACCACTACCACATGGATTCTCTGTGCGATTCTCCGAAGACGGCCAGCGCGCTTGCCGGTTTCGAATTACGCCGGACCTGCCGCGTAGCGCGCCCGTACCTCGGACGAGAATTTCACTAGATTCCCAAACTCGATAGCCTCGCGGATTTGCCTCATTAAGTCAAGGTAAAAGTGGACGTTGTGGTGGGTGGTGAGGATCGCTGCAGTGAGCTCTCCTGCGGCGAAAAGATGCCGAAGATACGCGCGCGTGTAGCGCCTGCAGACGCTGCACAAGCAATTTGGATCAAGCGGATTCTGGTCTTGCGCGTAACGGGCATTCTTGATGAGCACTCGGCCTTCGCTTGTGTAGATGCATGCATGGCGCGCCGCGCGAGTGGGCAGCACGCAATCCATCATGTCGATGCCCAGCGCAACGTAATCGGCGATCTGTTCCGGCCGGCCAACCCCCATCAGGTAACGCGGCTTGTCTAGAGGAAGTGCCGCTGTCACCTCTGACGCCATTTCGCACGTCATGTCGTGCGGCTCACCCACGGCGAGTCCGCCGAGGGCATATCCCGGAAAATCAATCTCGAGCAGTTGCCGCGCACTTTCGCGCCGCAAATCCGCAAACGTCGCGCCTTGTACAATCCCGAACTGCCACTGGGCAAGCTGGCCGTTTTGCTTGGCTCGCTCGCAAAAATACTCTCGTGCGCGTTTTGCCCATGCGGTCGTTCTCTTTAACGCAGCCTCGGCTTTGTCGCGCGGCGCGGGTGTCTCGATGCATTCGTCGAGCACCATGGCGACGTCTGAACCAAGCGCCAGTTGAATCTCCGCTGCTTTTTCCGGAGTGAGCAAATGCTCGGAGCCGTCGAGGTGTGAACGGAAGCGCACGCCGTCATCCGTGATTTTGCGCAGTTTGGAAAGACTAAAGACCTGGTAGCCGCCGGAATCCGTGAGAATCGCTTTGTCCCAGGACATGAATTTGTGCAGCCCGCCGAGATTGCGAATCAATTCATGGCCGGGCCGAAGATGAAGATGGTACGTATTCCCGAGAATGATTTGCGCGCCGAGTTCTTCGAGTGCTTCGTTGCGCAGACCCTTCACTGCCCCTTGCGTACCCACCGGCATGAAGAAGGGTGTATCGACTGCACCGTGCGGAGTGTTCAGACGGCCGCGCCGCGCTCCAGTCGGATCAGTTTTAGAAATTTCGAACGAGAAATCCACTCATTCAGTGTATCAGGAGAAAATCCAGGCAATGCCCATCTTGCACGCAACGTAGATTGCCCAGACCGAAATGGCAATGCTCAACGATTTGCCCTTCAGCTTCTTGGGATTAACCGCAGCGAAGCCAATAGAAATCAGCAACAGCACCCACACGCTGAAAATATCGATCGATTTTGCCAAAGCCATCAATGCTTTTGGCGTGGTGTCCGGCAAAAACGCGCCAAGATTCGTGGCAACGGGATTTTCAAGGTCGATGGTACCTGGTGGTTTCAGATACAGAATCAAGATGAAGAAAAGCGTACTGAGTATCGTGACCACGAATGCGTGCGAAACAATTCCCATGGCTACGCTGAACTTTGCACTCGCCCCGCCGACCACGTTGTACGCGAACAGCATTACTGCCGCGACGACGACCACAGCGAGAATGGGCCCGAGCGCGCCAAATGCGTAAGCCGCCCCAGGTGAGAATTTAGCGCTCATTGCGATTTGCTGCTCTTTCTGTTCCGCGCTCAGGTTTGCCGCGCGAGGGCTGTCTTCGATGCGCTTGCTGGCGACATCTCGCCAATCCACTTTCTGGTTCATCACAAACGCAACCACGATACCCAAAACAGTCATCAGGACCGCCGGAATGATCCAGCTCGGACGACGAGCAATGTCTTCAAACGTAGCTTTCGGCGAAAAAAATACGCCGATAATTCTGCCAAAATGATTGATTGGGCCGGGCGCTTGAGGCGCTTCTGGTGCTATCACAGGTGTCGTCGACATCAGCCAGTCCTCCACTCAAAATTTTGGAACACACGTCGTTGCCCGGGTATACGCGCTCGCCCGAAGGAAAATATCATTGAACTGATAGGAAGTGAATTGTAGTTCTCGGCGAGAAACCGGTCAGGAGAGGGCAATCTCTGGAACCGCGGCGAGCAGATCCTTTGTATATTGCTGAGTTGGCTGGTGAAGCAGCAGCTCCGCGTCCCCGACTTCCACCAGTTTCCCAGCGCGCATCACGGCGATCCGCGTTGCGATTTGCGCCACCACCGGCAAACTGTGCGAAATAAAAACGTAAGTCAGGCCGAGTTCACGCTGGAGATCCTGCAACAGCAGGAGCACTTGTGCGCCGACGGAAACATCGAGCGCGGAAACAGGTTCGTCAGCCACCACCAACTTTGGCCGCAAAATCAACGCACGCGCAATCCCGATACGTTGGCGCTGGCCGCCGGAAAATTCGTGCGGGTACCGCGCCCGCGCATCGGATTGCAAACCAACGCGACGCAACATCGCGGTCGCGTGCTCGGTTCTTTCCGCCCTGGTTAACTTCGGCTGGTGAATCGCCAGAGGCTCCGCGACGATCTCGCCCACGCGCATCCTCGGATTCAGCGACGCGAACGGGTCCTGAAAAATCATCTGCATCTCGCGCCGGGCCGTCCGCAATTCACCCGCACTCAACCGCAGCAGGTCCCGTCCGCCGAACTGTATTTCTCCGGCATCCGGCTCGATCAACCGCAGCAGCATACGAGCCAACGTCGTCTTGCCACACCCACTTTCGCCGACAATCGCCAGCGTCTCACCCCTGCAGACATCCAGGTCCACACCGTCTACGGCAGCAAACCCCGCAACGCCCGCGGCGTCTTCTCGACCTCCGCCACGCGGGTAGTTCTTGGTTAGCCCTCGCGCCGTCAGCAATTTGTTGCTATCAATATTCAACAATCGTCTATTCCTTCTTTTTCGAACTTACGTGGTGCTCGTTCTGCGATTCGTCAGCGCTCTCTCACATCTCGGCCTTTTGTTTTGCTTTCTTGCGAGTCGTTTCTTTCAGACAAGCACACAACGCGCCGCGTGCTCGGCTGAAGCCGCCCGCAACTCTGGCACCGCCACGCTGCATTCGCTCCGCCGAAATTCGCATCTCGGCTCGAAAGCGCAGCCAGGCGGCAGCACCGTCAGTTGCGGCACGCTTCCCGGGATCGGGGTCAGCTTCCCACGCTCGAGCCGAGGCGATGCCGCCAGCAGGCCTTGGGTGTACGGATGTCTCGGCGAGCCAAGCACGTCCTTCGCGGGCCCTTCCTCCACGATTCGACCGGCGTACATCACGGCAACGCGATCCGCGACCTGCGCCACGACTCCAAGATCGTGCGTGATGAAATTTTTGCAGAAGCTCAAGAATCTCCTTTTGTACTGTTACGTCGAGTGCGGTCGTCGGCTCGTCCGCAATCAGCAGTCGTGGCCCCGCAGCGAGCGCCATGGCAATCATGGCGCGCTGGCGCAATCCGCCCGAAAGCTGATGTGGATATTGTTGCGCGCGTCGTTCCGGTTCGCTCATCGCCGATTGCCGCAACGCCGTTAGCATTCGGTTGCGTACTTGATCAGCTTTCAGTTTCGGTTCGTGCGCGAGAATCGCTTCCGCAATTTGCGCGCCTGCACGCATTACCGGATTCAGCGAGGTCATCGGCTCCTGAAAAATCATGGCGATCTCTTGCCCGCGCACCTCGCGCCATTCTCGTTCAGTCAATTGCGTTAAATCTCGGCGCGCACGAGGGCTCTCCAATCGAGCATGCCCCTTCACTCGCGCACCAACTGGCAACAATCCCATGAACGCCAGTGACAGCATTGTCTTCCCGCTTCCCGATTCGCCAACCAGTCCAACGCATTCCCCGTCACCTATCCGCAACGAAACGTCATTCACCGGCCGCACCCATCCCTGTGCAGTCGGCAACTCAACTGTCAGCCCGCGAATTTCAAGCAATTCCTTCACTTGGTCATCTTAGGGGCGTTCGTGCAAAGTTGGAATCGCTTTGGCGGACTTGCCATCCAAAGGAATACGAGCGTTAGCGTTTTTCAACGGGCAGTACGAACTTCAACGCGGTGTGCGTGGAAGAAAAGCCCACGACCTTGATGTCTTTCAATCCTGCCTTTCTTCCTGTGCTCAAAACATCGTTCTCGGTAATTTCCTTTTTCCCTTTTGGATACACCACCCACAAGGCTTCGGCGCCTTTGATTTTCCTTGCACATTTTGTGAGTGCGGCCAGGGAGTTCCTGGCGTCTACGGCGAAGAACGTGTTCTCAAAAACGCCCGAGCCATTTGCTTGAACAATCTCCACTTTACTGGCCTTCAGTTCCTTCACAAAATCTGAATCAAACTCTCCCACGAGCCGCACGAGGGTCCCCGTTTTCACGCCGAGTTTCTGCGCTCGCGTTTTTGGATGCAAAATCTTTTCGCGCCACTTTTCCGCCGATGGTCCCACCTCAAATATCTTCACTCCGTCTTTGGTTTGGACACGCAACTCACCGTTCGCCGCATCCACCCCGCGGATCTCGCCAAACGCGATTTTCAGACGATAGTCCGGCCCACGAAAAATGATCTCGTTCGTTTCGAGCAGCACCTTCCCGTCGTGCCGCTCTTTTCCGGCCCGTACCGCTCCTTTGACTTCATTTCCCATGGCATTTCTTTCTCGCGGCTCCACCTGAAACCAGACCGCAAACTCATGACTGAAAATGGATTACCTAAAACGGTAAACTGTACCGTCCCATGTCCACGTCTACCCCCACGGCTCCCGTTCGCACCGACTGGTCGCTCATCTGGGCTGCGCGCGGCTTCCGCTACTTCTTTTTCGCAATGTTCATTTCCCTCTTCGGTAGCGGAATGAACTTCGCCGGAGTGAGCTGGCACATCCTCGCCCTAACGCACTCAACCGTCAAGGTCAGCTACCAAGTCATCGTGGCGACCGCACCCGGCTTGCTGATTCCCTTCATTGGCGGCGTGCTGATCGACCGCTACGATCGTCGCTATCTCGGAATCGTTCTCGATTTTGCTCGAGGAGTCGCCGTTCTCGCCACGGCTTACGTCGCCTGGCGCGGCCATCTCGAACTCTGGCATCTCTATCTCATCACATTCATCACCGGTGCCGGTTCCGCGATGTACTGGGCGAACGTGAACGCCTTGGTGCAGGAGGTGATGCCCGCAAGCCAGTTCACCGGCGCAAATGCGGCCGTTCTGATTGGCGTGCAGACCGGAATGCTCTTCGCCGGAGCGTTGGTTGGCTTCATCTACGATGGCGCCGGCATCGCCGGAATTCTTGGCATCGATGGCCTGACCTACTTTGTGTCGGCGTGGTGCCTGTACAAACTTCGCAGCGGCTACCTTTCGCCGCGCGAACACCTCACAAAGTATCCGCGCGAATTTTCCACCACCACCGAAGCAACCGCTGAGGCTCTCGAAATCGCCGAAATGCCGGAGGTCGCCGAAGCCGGACTTTCTCTCGCCGTTTATTCCGATCTCAAGGAAGGTTTCTCATACCTGCGGGAACAGCCCACGGTGCGAGCGCTCGGCATCACGCACTCTATTCTCATGGCAGGCGTCGTCAGCGCCAACATCCTGGTTGTCGCCCTCGCGGCGGACATACTCCACGCCGGCGCTCGCGGCCTCGGCTTCCTCGAAGGAGGCTGGGGACTTGGCGCAATCATCGGCGGACTGCTGGCCTCGCAACTCCCGCAGCGCCTTCGCATGACGCTCTATGCTCTATCAATCGCGGGCCTGGCGCTCGGCCATGTGGCGATGCCGTTCATTACCCTGCTCGTCGCGGCCGTATTTTTTCAAGTGCTCTTCGGATTTTTCCGCGCACTCTCCGGCGTGGTTGCGCAAGCGGGGCTAATGATGATCGTCCCGCGCCACTTCATGGGGCGGACGCAATCCGCCATGGCCATTCTCACCACCATTCTCCAGCTCCTGATGAGTTTTGCTCTTGGCTGGATTTCACAACAACTCAGCATCTTTGCGGGTTTCGCCCTTCTCGCGCTCATTTACGCCTTAGGAACGCTCTCCGCCTTCCACGCTCGCAACCTTTTGCGCGAACAAAATTCTTAGGGACCAGTGTTACACTGCCGCTCGCCAGCCATTTTCTGCGAACCTAGTTGGGAGGCGTACGGTGCTCAAATCCGTCTGGATCTCATGCTCTTTTTTGCTTGGCCTAACCCAATCCGTCGACGCGCAAAGCTGTTTAGACACCTCGGCTCCGCT
>QHYO01000047.1 GCA_003224135.1 Acidobacteriota bacterium
GCTTTTGCATCGCGATGCGGGCGCCAGGATCGGAGTTGTTGCCGCCTAACGTCGGGTCGATCGACAAGCTCGAGAGGCCAGCCAGCTTTTGGACTCCGCCGCTCACCTGACTTGCCGCACCTTGCGCCAAAAGCGAACTTGCTCCAAAGTTCGACGGTGAAGCTGCGGCCTGTTGGGTGGTTTGTCCTCGCGCAATGAGATTAATGATGTCGGCGGTCGGCAGGGGAGGATCGGAGACGTAGCTGGTTTGCATTTTGTCGAGCGGTCCGCGAAATGTCAGGCTCAAGTTGTATTGGTTTATCGTGGTCGTGAGCAGTAAGTTGAGCACAGGTTCAGTGCGGTTTGGATTCGAGAACTCGATGAGGCCGCGCTCAATCTGATAGCGCTTATTCATGAGGAATATATCGCCAGCCGTGAACTCGGTTCTTCCGACGATGACCGGATCAGCGGCAGTGCCGATCACGTGCAGATTCGCTTGTCCCTGGAGGCTCACGGCGCTACTCGTAAGGTTGAGATCGCGAGCCGTTTGTACCGCGATATCGAGTTTGACCTTGTTGGCCGGGCCCTCACTGGGGGCGGATTCCGGGCCCGATTGGACTTGCCCGGCCAGCGTTGCCAAGTCGAAATTCTGCGTGAAACTTAAACTGTCGATGAGTACGCGGCCATTCAGATTCGCCGCCTGGCTTGTACCGACCAGATTCAGGTCGCCCCCTAGAACAGTTCTGATCGCGTCCTGGTAGCGGATGCGAACATTCTTCGCTTGAAGAGCGACATTCATTTGAAGCTGTGGTCGATACCCAATCGCCCCTCGGGCGGAAATCTGTCCGCCTCCCGACTCCCCCGTTTTGCAGGCCCACGGGAGCATCGGCTGGCATCATGGAGACGTTCTGTAACCGCAGCTGCCCTTGGACAGTTGGATGATCCGTTGGGCCGGCCGCGCGAACATCGAGCTGCAGTTTTCCTGAACTCTGAAGATCACGCTGAAAGAAACGCATGAGCTGCATATCCACCGTACCCACAGCGGAGAGCGTCACGGGCGCAGTGCCTTGCAACGGAAGCTGACCTTCAAGCCGTAAGGTTGTGTCGGTTCCAGAAATTTCCGCAGCGTCGAGTGCAACGATGGAATTGGCGTAATGGATGTGAATGGGGCGCGCATTCCCGATCTGCAAACCCTGGTACTCGGCTTTCAGAGTTGGAATGATCACCTGCGCTTTCATCCGGTTCTTATCATCTAATGGGCCTTCGGCGGAAGCATGCACTTCCACGATACCGCGTGGGCCGTTGCTCTTGGCAGGTGCTCGCAGTGCAAGAAGCGCCTCGATTGGCAGTCCTTTTGTATCGAGCGTTGCGCGCGTGTAGTGCCCGTCGCTTAGATTCACGGTCGCGCGGGCTTGCACCGCGGTCTGCAGAACTTCTGAATCCAGTACTAACTGCGCTTGATGATTGGCGACGGTGATGTCTGTTTTGATGCCCGACATGCTCGCGTCGCGTACCTGCAGCTGAGGGATTTGAGCCGTGAGTGTCAATTGCGGATCGTCTATGGTTCCACGTCCGTTCGCATTCGCGGTGAGTACGCCTGCCACTCCAAGGTTCTTATCTTCTACTGCTTTCAGTTGCGCTAGGTTGATGCCAGGAACATCGAGTTGAAGCTCGTAACCTTTGCGTTTCGGATAGAGAACGAGATTCGCTTTCACAGAACCCGCCGGCAAACTCATCTCTAACGACGAGGTAAGCGCATCGCCGTTTCCTTCGGACTGAATCGATAATCGCTGCAACGACTGTCCATACACGGTGGCTCGCGTCAACCGAACTGATCCTTTACCGATCGGGTTCAATTGAGAACCATGCATCGAGAGATCAACGGAGAGATTGCCGGAAACCGGATAATCGAGCCTCGCGAGTTGCAGCAGGTGATCGATCGCAAGATCCCTCGAACTCACCTCCAAGGTGATGGGGCTTGAAGGCAAGTAATGCCAGTTTGCGAGACCAGAGCCGACGGCGAAATTGATATAGCCCTGGCGCGCATTTACGAGGGAGCCATTCTGGATCGAGATGCCGGATTTGCTGGCTTGTAATCTCACTTCCAAGCTACGCCACTCTGTATTCTTCACCTGAAGGTTTCGGCCAGCCAACTGGCCTCGAATACGAGGGTCATTCCTACGGCCCTCGATGAGTAGCTGCAAATCGGCGGCGCCGGCGAGATTCAATGAACGCGGAGACGAAGTGCTTGCAGATGATTCTGGCCGAGCCCCCTGGAATGCGGCAACGAGAGCATCTGCTTCCCTCAGGTCTGCGGCATGCGCTTGTACCTTCAGATTGAGTGTTTGGCCCGCAGTTCCATTTATTTCCACACGCGTCTGCGGCGTATGCACGGATGTGTCTGTTAGCGTCGCAGTTGCAGTTCGACCGTCATAGCCCACGTGAACCGAACCGTCAATGGGAACAGGTGTGGACCCGTCGCGAGTGGAGACAAGAGCAGCATTCAGAGTGATATCCGAACGAGCCGTAATATTGTTGACGCTGCCGGTCCACGCAGCCTCAGCGGTTCCGCTAATCTGTCCATCGACCGGCATCGGACTGAGACGCGCCGTTCGCAAGGCGGCGTTAGCAGCACTCAATGAGATTGCCTGCGCGGACGCATGGAGCTTAGCTACTGAATTGGTGTCAAGATGCTGTATCGTTGCCGTCGCGGTCAGATGTCCACCAAGCAGGTCTGCCTGCAGTCCGTGCACATCGAGGTTTCCTTCGAAGAGCTTGAACTCCCCGCGGATATTGCGAACGACTGCATTAAGATCGGCTGTGCTCACCGCCAATTCGCGGCCGTTCAAGACTCCATCGAGAGCCAGTGCGCGTATTAGTGGTACATTGTCCTGCTGTTGATAGCGTACGGAACCCGTCAACGTGACTTCACCGGTAGGGATTGAGGCATTCCTGAGAGCGGTCCTGGCGTCCTGCGGGTGAATCATAAGCCTGTAAGAGCCACTCGCGGCCGGATGAGAGTAGTTTCCTACCTGGCCCTCCAATGCGATACGGGAGGAACCCACCGTGAGAACCAGAGGCTTGAGTTTGAATTCGGAAGGAGTTGCATTGAAGCTGGCATTCAGGTCGTGCGGAAGCGGTTTCCTATCTCCGTACAAAACGCGCCCGTTTCGATAGGAAAGGTTGCCATCGTAACCTTGTCCAATGAGCTGAGCCTTGATTTCGACTTCTAGATCGTGCAACTCGGCGTCCAATGGGGTTTTGACGTCGTTGTAATAAATCTCGCCATGTTCGACCAGAAGGTGTTGGATTCCGAGATCGAACAGATTCGTGGAGCTATTCGATTTCGGGATTGTTGGAAGATTTGTAGTCCCGTCTTTCCTGACTTGCAGATTCACGACCGGGTGACGGAGAACAATTTCGTTCAGATCGACTTTCTTGCGCAGCAGCGACGCGATTTTTAGACGAATCGTAAGTTGGTCCGCTTGAACGAGCGGGCGCGCCGATAATGGATCTCTGCCGCGAACTGTAATTCCATACGCATCCGCGGTGAGGCGTGAGAAGTGGAGCACAAAGTTCTGAACTTGCACTTCTGCTCCCGTGGCCTCACTTGCTTGCTTCTCAATTTGAGCGAGTAAGTATCCGTGGAATCTCGGGCTGCGAAGTAGGAGATACCCGGCCATGCCGAGGACTGCGATACTTGTCACGAGAACCGCTGCTATCCAACCAAGTTTTCGTTTCCACGCCATAACAGCACCTTTATAGGCTCAAAAAGCCTGTCCCAACGTGATATAGAACTGGGTGGCATTCACTCCCGTGACAGGGTTGAGGTTGCGTCCTATGTCAAACCGAATGGGACCCACCGGAGTCTTATACCGGAGCCCCATGCCTATCGTGTTCGTGTAGTCTTGAATGAAACGGCTAATGTTGATTGCGCGGTAGACGTTGCCACCGTCGTAGAAAACCGCAGCGCCCAACCCCTCTTTGATGCCCAGAGGAAAACGCAATTCTGAATTGAGGATGAACAGCTGACGGCCTCCAATCGGTACCTCGAGGTTTACGCATGTGGACGGATCAGCGGGGTTGCTGCACGCGGGTACCGTGCGTTGAGGCCCGGCCCCGTTGATAGGAAAACCGCGAAGAGTGGTTTCCCCTCCGGAGAAGAAGCCTTCACTGGTAGGCACGTCGCTGTTGCCGAAAGCTTTGGCCAGCCCCAAGGTAATTCTGTTTGCCCAGACTGTTGCGCCGAACGGCTTATAGTAGGAACTCTGTCCCAGGAATCGTGCGAAGTTGGCGCTCGAGCCCAGAGCTTTTGGGGTGATTCCCAGGTCCAGCGTTTGATAGAAACCGCGGCTAGCATCCAAGGGTTTGTCACGGGTGTCGCGAATCCACGTGGCGGAAAGTGTCGAAAGGCGGACTCGCTGGTCCTGCGGCAACACCAATCCGGGAATTAACAAATCGGACAGAATCGTTCGGCGGAAGCGATAGCGGAGTTGAATTCTTCGTGTTTTATCTTTGTTGAGTGGTTTCTCGAGCTGCCATGAGCCTTCCGCCAGACGCGCAGCAAATGTGGGATTCTCGGTCGTGCGCTCGATCGATGCGCTAAACAGCGAACTCCAACTTGATGACCTGAAATGCGGCTGGGTATACGTCGCAAGAGCGCGTTGATCCAGCCGTGAAATCAAAATCGAAGCGGACGCCGATTCGGCTAGGCCACGAATATTGTAGCGGGTGAATGTGAGCGAGCCTCGAGGACTCGCAAATGTCTGCTCCGCGGCTGTGAAATTTGCAGCTCCACTCGTAACAGGCGGCAGCCCCGGAAGGGCGATCGTACCGGAGGGGATATTTCCTCCACGGCGAGCCACTTGCAACCCAAAACCGTAGGTAATCTCATTCCTGCCGGCTTCGTGTAGTTTGATGAGTACATCCTCCTTCGTTTGATCGGTGATGGTGCGGCGAGAGTCGACGCTCTCCCAGTCAAATACACCCATGTCATGTAATCCGCTCTCGCCGGCCAGCAAAGCTCGTTGACTCAAAGGGGCTGCCGGGCTGATGTGTGCGGTCTTTTTGATTAACGATGCTCTCGTCTTCTTATTGCCGAGGAGAACCACTTCGTCTACCTGTACCTGTTGTCTCTCCGTAATCGTATAGGTCACATCTACTCGGTGCGGATTGTCCGGCAAACGTGTGACCTTGGAGTCGAACTCAGAATTGAGAAAACCTTGGTCCAAATACACGGCCATAATGTGACTGCGGTCGTCAGCCAGAGCTTTCGGGGAAAACGGCTGGCCCGTCCTGAGCCGCAGGCCCGCTTTCGGCGAGAAAGCCGAGCTGGGTATGTGGGCATTCCCTTCAATCGTGAGGTTGTGCACCAGCGTTTGCGAGCCCTCGGCGATTTGAAAAGCGACGTAAACTTTCGGCTCACGATCGACAACATCCGTGTCGACTTTCACGTCTTCGTATCCCAGGTTTTTGTAGAACGCGGTAATGCCCGTCACACTTTGACGGAGCAGCTTGTCACTGAACTTCCCTCGGGAAAGCAGAACGAGACGGTGAGGCTTCACCACGACCTGCCGGGTCAACACGTCTTTACCGAAATGCTCGTTACCTCGGAAATCGACGGTCTCCACTCTGTGGCGGGATCCCCGCTCGACGTTGTAGACCAGCTCGACAGGCGAGGACTCGTTTTGGAAAGTCGTTGTTACTTTCACATCGAAGTAGCCCTTGCTTTGAAAAAAATCGATCAGATTTCGCCGGCCCTCTTCCACTAGGTCAGGGTCGACGGCTCCTTCGGAAAATATGGGAATCAGTTTCTTCATCTGCCGATCACGAAGGAACGGAAGCGGCGAAAGCTTCGCGCCCGCGACATGTACCTTGACGATCGGGCCAGGCCGGGCATCAAACACCAGATCGGCGCGATTGCTGTCTTTGTGATAGTCAGGGTGATCCAGACGAACCTTGCTGGCGAGGTGATTTTGTTTTGCGAGATCCCGCTTCATGCGCTTGACGCCTGAATCGATTCGTTTTGGGGTATACGGCTTGCCAGGTTTGAGAGAAGCGCCCGTAGCGGTCGCCCAGAGTGAACGCGTTGCACGCCGCAAGCGATCTGCTTCGCCGGGTTCCGGTCCACGAATTTCTATGTTTCCCAACTTCGCCCGTTTCCCCAAATCGACGTCAAACACTACATTGGCGAGCATGTGAGCTTCATCGATCTGGGATCGCGCTTGCACCTGGGCTTGAAAGAAACCGGCGGAAACAAAAAATTGACGAAGATTGTCTTCAGCCTTCGATACGAGTTCCTCTTTGTACATTGTTCGGTTCGGAATATCCACGACTTGCAGGAGTCTCGTGTAGGAAAAGCTCTTGGTCGCGCCGCCCGGGAAGCCGAAAATTCCAAAGTACAACGCCGGCTCCAGAGTGAAAGTCACGTTCAGCCCGCCAGGGCCCGGCTTAACGTCGACTTCTATCTTGCTGAACCGCCCAGTTCCCTGCAGAGCAGAAATCGTGTCTGCCACTTTCGAACTCGAGTACGGTTCCGCCGCTCGCTGTTGCACTGACGGTCGCAAAGACTCGACGGAAATCTTCGGATTCGCGACCAGCTCCACTGCCGCGACCTTCTGGCCTTCATAAGAAACTTCGTTGCTTTGGCTCGTCTGCTGGCACCGGGTGTATGAAGGCCACCCGGAAGCGACGAGAATCAGAATGACCCAGCTGCGCATAGATTAGGGGCTCGCAGTACCTGTTGGTCCAAATCGATGCCATGGCAAAGCCACTGAAACGAAAACTGCGTGCCGGGCGCTGGAAATTCATCTTGGCCTCAAACTGGACACCGTCTCCGGACAGATGCGTGCGACCGGATCCGTTTAGTCTAGGTCGAGATGGGATGGCCGCAATCCCCTGAATAATGTAAACACTTGAGCAGGGTCTCGGTAGCTCGATCGGTGCGAGATCGCCCGATTCTAGCAAGAGGAGCACCATTAAACGACTGCTTGCAAGACCCGCATCGACATCCATAATCCCCTGTATGGTCAGCCTCGCATTGACGATAGAGAATCCAATTGCGTTAAATCTTCGCGAGCGTGAAACTCTGTGAAGTTGTCGTTAACGTTTTCGGTCGACTAGGTATCCGGGAATTCCCCGGCCACTGCCAGGGATTGACCGCATATCGCGTGGAGAAGTTGTATGGTTTCTCCGTCCGCGGGCTCCCGCAACGTTGAGACCCACTCAGTTGAAGCTGGGCCAGGATCTATTTCTGCGTCAGAGAACGAACGGAGATTGCAGTTCCAAGCTGGGAGTGGGGTGCGTTTGTTCTTTAGCCCCAAGGCGATTTCCGGGCTGCTCAAAACCGCCTATTTGGAATGGAGCAAGGACAAGGCGCCTCGGATGGGCGCAGCGCTGGCTTATTACACCATTTTTTCTCTGGCTCCCCTCCTGATCATCGCGGTTGCAATTGCGGGCCTGGCTTTTGGGATGCAGGCCGCGCAAGGTGAAATTGCTGGGCAGATCCAAGGACTCGTAGGCCGAGATGGCGCGAAAGCCATTGAGGCCATGATTCAATCGGCTCACAAGCCTGCCCGCGGCGTGATCGGTAGCATGATCGGTCTGTTCGCGTTGTTCTTAGGTGCTTCCGGGATATTCTGCGAAATGCAAGATGCCCTGAACAGCATTTGGCACGTAAACCCAGACACAAAGGCTGGCATTCTAAGCCTGGTCAAGGAGCGTTTCCTGAGCTTTGGTATGGTGCTCGGTATCGGATTCTTGCTTTTGGTTTCGCTGTTGCTTAGCGCGCTTCTGGCCGCTGTGACAAAATATCTTGGAGGCATGCTTCCGATTCCGGCGGTCTTATTTGAATCCCTAGATTTTCTTCTTTCTCTACTCTTTATCACTGTTCTGTTTGCAATGATCTTCAAGATTCTGCCCAACACCAAGATCGCCTGGAGTGACGTTTGGATCGGAGCGGCGCTCACATCCTTGTTATTTACTGCTGGAAAGTTTGTGATTGGGTTTTATATCGGGAAGAGTGTGTCGGCTTCCGCTTACGGAGCCGCCGGCTCTTTGGTGGTCGTCGTCGCATGGATCTATTACTCGGCGTTGCTCCTGTATTTTGGCGCTGAATTCACGAGGGTCTACGCGCGTACTCTGGGTTCGCAAGCAAGGGAGACGTCTGACGGCGCAAGGCAAACCCGCAGTGGCGGCATTCTTCCGTGAGCACAAACTTTCATCTGATTATTTCCCGAGAATGGCTTCGCGGAATTCACGAATCCGTCGCAGAAGGAAATACCACAACCAGGGAAGACAGCACAGGAGTGGGACTGCGATACCAGCGATTTGAGGCCAGCTAGCCCATCGCAAAACATCGCGTTGCGCTGCGGCCAATTGTCCTTGAATACCAGTGTAGCCGTCAGATCTCGCCAATTCGACGGGATCACATATCGTCTTTCCTGAGAAAATGCTCGCCAACGCGGAAAGAGCCCCTTGCTTCTTCGCTTCTGCTTCCGTTTCGGCGACACACGCTCTCTGCAGCTCCTGAACCCTGCGCTCTAGCCGGTGCGTGTTCATTTCTCCGAGACCGTAGATCAACGCACCCACGAAAATGCCGCTGATTAGAATTTTTGCTGGCTTGTCCAACTTACAGCACCGTTTTTCTTCAAAACGTCACGATTTCAGCTCGTCTTGTGCGGCGTCAATACTGCTTTTTCCAACTTGCCGGTTCCCAAGAGCTTCATCGCGTCAGAACTTCTTCGCTTGCGCTCGAAACTTGCCCATCGTGTCTTTGTAACGTAACTAACCGGGGGATTGCCGCCACCAGGTGTGGGCGGGCTCTGGAGCGTCAGCGAAAGTCGGCTGAGCTAGGAGTTAGCCGATCAGATTTGAAGCCGGGTCCTTACCAACCTTCTGTTGGTTGGCCGCGCAGTGGCCCCCTTCCCATCCAGATTACTAGAGACTGCGTAGCTTTCTTTCATTTCCGTTTAGCAAAAAACTCCACAGGTGCGCAAACAACTGGGCACTATCTGCGTACTGTTACTCCATTTATAAAACCGACGACGCAACCAAATGCAGCAAATAGTGCAGCGTGCGGTGGCGGATCGTATTGGCACCGAGATTGCACTGCTGCTCTTCGAGGGATGTAATCCGGAGAGCAAAAATGATCGATTGCTTCGCGAGCCAATGCGACTACTGCCGATCATCAATCGCGTCGGGGCAAAGATGGGTACGGGA